>JBBRJI010000193.1:0-9006 GCA_038219625.1 Pirellulales bacterium
AGGCGTATTTGGCGACACAACGGATTCCATTGCCGCACATTTCGGATTCGCTCCCGTCTGCATTGAACATTCGCATGCGCGCGTCGGCTTTTTCGCTTGGGAGAATCGCAATCAGGCCATCGCCTCCGATTCCAAAGCGTCGATCCGAGACTTGAACTGCCAATTGTGGCAGATCCAAGGGCAGCGCTTGGTTGAAACCACTGACGTAGACGTAGTCATTGCCAGCACCATGCATCTTGGTGAAATTCAAAAGGGAAGCCATGAGGATTGTCGAAATAGAGGAAGCGTTAGCCGGGTAATTTGAAATCGGGATCCGCAATTCCGCGAATGAGTTCCGAAAGGCGACTATAGAGCTGCAGCATCAATTGCCAAGTCGCAAGATCGACGTGGATGGAGCCGCGCTTGTCATTTATTTTGACCACATCCACGACTTCACCGATTCTTGCATGGAAATACTCGAAGAGTTCAGCCAATTGTGCGGCCTGGCTCGGACTAAGTCGTTCCGGCAACTGCGGTGGCTGATTGAGATCCCGCAAAGCCCTTACCGACTCCGCAAGTGCAGGGTCTAAATCAAAATCGCCGCTATCGGTTTTTTTGACCATCCGCGACTCTTCCACCGCGGTAAGGCTTTCTTGAACGCGCGAACTGATTTGATCATGCGTCCCGAAGAGCAACATGCTTCGGCCGACAGAAATGATGTCGCCGTAGCGTAGGATTCGAAGCTGGCAATCCTGACCGTTAACGCGCGTTCCGTTGGTGCTCTCCAGATCGGTGAGCACCAAATGATCGTTGTCCTCTTGTATTTTGCAATGAAATCGACTGATTCGTTCGTCATTTAGTTGGATCGAGTTACCCTCTTCGCGACCGATGGATATCGGCGTTTTCAGGTCCGCGTAAGTGCGGCCACGATCTGCCCCTTGAACAACACGAAGCGTCAGTCTGGTCATTACACCCTCAAGGTCAAGGCACTGCTGCTGGGATTATTGGTTCGAATTTACGCTTCCAATCCGATGTCTTCCAATACCAGCGGAGAGGTGGATTCGATAATCATATCCGGTCGCCTTGTGAATGTGGGCAAGCCTGCACCTGCTAAAACATTGTCGAGCGAATCCTGGCTCTTGGCCACGATGGAATCTCGTGTCATCCCGCCGAAATTGCTCGCATGCCCGAATGCGGTGATCGGGCCATCAAATCCAGCTTTGCTCAAGACCGAGACGATTCGAACATTGTCGATGACGCCACTCGTACCAGCCAATTGACGCATCTTGAGGTTGGCGTCTTCGATGGTGGGGAGTACCTCGGTGTCGGCTAGTCGTAGAACCGCAATTCGATTGCCTGGAATGGTCGCCAATTGTTCGAAAGTCCCCCCGCCCACGACCCAATTGAATGTGTCGATGACCAAACCTACACTCGGGTTGGTACATGCGTTGAAGAAGGCCAAAAAGCCATCCACGTCTTGAATGAACTTGAACTGGCGATTCTCGCGATTTTCGATGGCAGTCGAAAAATAGAGCCCTAACATTACTTTGTTAGCAGCAAAAATCTCGGCGATACGATCCACTCGCTTGCGGAGAACGTCAAAATACTCGTGAAACGGAAGTCGGTCCGTCGCTGCTGGCAATCGAAGGAAGCCGGCGCGAGCATTGACTTTGCCAGCGATTTCGATGGCGGCAGGCAACTGGGCCAGCGTCTTTTCGAAGGTCGCTTCGTCGCTATCCAAATCAATTGGCGTTTCAAAACCGCTGACCAACATCTTTGCACTCAGCAAATAGCGGGCTGCCTTTTCGAATTCGCTTCGCTGAGTTCGCTTAACCAAATCGACGATATCGATGTCCAAACCGCGAAACCCGTAGGTCATTGCCAATTCGATCAACTCGCTTTGTCGTCCAGAAACACCCAATACGGTCGCGTTCAAATTCTTGTACATTCAGCCAATCTCCCAAATAAAACAAGCGTGCAACGGGCCAATAGTCCAGCCATCGATGCACACAAAAATTGTCGTAAGCCCGATTACTCGTCACGGACTCGAATTTAGGCTCCCAGTGAGCTCCAAAAGGCGGAAAACACCCCTCAATAGGTGGTGAATCCGAATGCAAAAGAGTATCGCAGAAAAACCAGGGACTTCCAAGTCGAAACACCGGAAAGGACAGTTAGCCACATCCAAATAGGATTCAGGAACCCCACCAAGCGTCTATTCTTTGCATTTTAGATCCGTCGATTTCTTTATACCGGCGGCACGATGAAGAGCGTTTTTACCGAATTTTTTGGCGATCTCGTCCGCAACTTTGTCCAACGTGCGTTGCTGTTCCCGTTCCGACTCCCCAAACAACTGCATTTGTATTGCGCCGGATTGATCTAAGTTCGTTACGCCGAACCCAATCAATCGGACTGGCAAATGATTCTTTGGAAGCCGGTTGCTTAATAGTTCAAGCCCCGCCGCCAGCAACTCGTTGGTAATGTTCGTTGGACTGCCGAGCGACAGCGATCGGGTCAGCGACTTGAAATCGGAGAACCGGACTTTCAACTCTATCGTGCGGCCCATTCGGTTGTGATTTCTCAAGCGTCGACCGACTTGTTCCACCAAAGTGACAAGCCGTGCTTTGAGGTCATCGATATCGCGTATATCTTCGGCAAAGGTAGTTTCGTTGGAAATCGATTTGGCCTCGCGGTCCGGTACAACCGGTCGAGTATCGATCCCGTGTGACAGCTTCCAGTAGTGCTCTCCCGAAGACCCAAAAAGGTCGTACAGCGTTTCTCTTGACAGTTGACGCAATTGCCCAATGGTCGAAATGGCAAAGCGTTTGAAAACTTGGGATGTGACCTTGCCGACTCCCCAGATTCTACCAACGGGTAGGGGGTCCAAAAACGACTGGATTTGATCGGGTAAAACCACCACAAAACCATTGGGTTTTTCAAGATCGCTTGCAATCTTCGCTAGAAATTTGTTTGGCGCCACTCCGACAGATGCCGTCAATTGCAATCGTTTTTGGACCAGCGTTTTGATTTGCTGCCCCATTTGGACTGCCGAGCCAAGAAGGCTTTCACTGCCAGTCACATCGAGAAAAGCTTCATCCAGTGAAAGGGGCTCAATCAACGGAGTGAACTCTTCGAAGATTTGGCGAAGTTGTTGAGAAACAGCCGCGTAATAGTCGATGCGGGGACGAATGAAGATCGCATGGGGACAAAGTTGTTTGGCGCGATAAGCCGACATCGCACTATAAATGCCAAATTTGCGTGCTTCGTAGCTAGAGGCAGCCACGACGCCGCGACCTTCTGCCGAGCCTCCGACAACGACGGGCTTTCCCAGCAGCGATGGATCGTCGCGCTGCTCGACGGACGCATAAAAAGCATCCATGTCAATGTGCAAAATCATCTCGCCATCATACCCCATACGCGTTCGTGGCGGATGCTG
Source organism: Pirellulales bacterium (assembly GCA_038219625.1). Taxonomy (GTDB): domain Bacteria; phylum Planctomycetota; class Planctomycetia; order Pirellulales; family Pirellulaceae; genus JBKCUI01. The sequence goes on from JBBRJI010000193.1 coordinate 3,413, forward strand.
CCAGCTCGTGGCGGATGCTGCCAGCATCCGAACCGACGCTAGCAGCGTCGGCCACGGCCACGGCCACGGCCACGCTAACCCAAGCTACCAAAAAATCAATCAACGGTTAAGCTATGAAGCTCTTCAAGTATCCACAGAACTCTTACGAGGAGTGTTTCAACTTGCCTCCCTTACCTTTCAGCTATAACGATAATGCCACTGCCTTAATCATTGGTGTTGGATTGATGGGCCAACACATGGCTTCGAACATAATCCCTTGGCTTAAACTCAAAAAGCTGATTCTGGTCGATCATTCGACAACCATCGGGGTGGGCTCAACTAAAATGACTTTGGCTGATTTTGCGAGCTCGGTATCTCAGCAATCCAACGGCGCTACGCAAGTCGTGGCCGAGTCGGTCAATATTACGAGCGAAGAAGCGGTTCATGAGTTCTTCCTGCGTCATCCTGGAATTCAATACTTTATGCATACTGCGGGAATTTCCCCAAAGCCCTTGACGCCGCCTGAGGATCTAACCAAAGAAGATGTCATGGGGGCGTGTGAAGTCAATCTCTGGGGCGCCCACAACGTAATCAAACACGGTGTAAAAACTGGCTCGTTTGTGCAAGGTTCGCGAGGTGTTATCGTTCTGTCGACTTCAGCCACGGTTGGAGCAGAGGGGCGGGCTAGTTCGGCCTACGAAGAATCCAAAGGAGGCTTGCTCAATTTTCTGCGACTGCAATCACGTCACTTCGTCGAAAAGTACGGCGTCATTTTGAATGGCCTCGCACCATCGCCGCTACGTGGCCCCATGGCGGCACAGAATCCGATTAGCGCTGGTCGCTTGGAAGCCGTAGCAGAAGCGATGCCGATGGGAGCACTCACGGAGCCGAAACACATTTCTGCGGCAACCATGTATTTTTGGGCAAAAGAATGTTGGTGTGCTGGAGAAGTCCTAACGACGGATGGGGGGTATACCAAGCACCGACCGATTTACGGACCGTTACCGGCCAAACCCTAGTGCCGCAACCGAGAAATGCCCCATCACCAAGAGGCGGTGAAATGCCCCCGAGTTTTACTCGGGGGATATTTACCCTTCCTCTAGAAATAGATGGTCATAACACCTAGCGTGAAGCCAAATGTCACAAACTTTGAGCCGCAACGCGCTAGCGTGCGGGCTGGAGGGCTAGTAATCATTTGCAAGTCCGGCCCTCATGCTAGCGCATTGTGGCCCACTCCACCACTCCAACACTCCACCAGAGTAAGGGGCGGCTTTTGACAACGACCAACTGGACCAGTGAATCGAAACATGGCCGATGAAACTTCAACTTCCGAACACGCCGCCATGAGCCATGTCACGATTTACACCGATGGCGCGGCGGAGCCGAACCCTGGACCTGGTGGTTACGGCGTCGTTATGCTGGCCGGTAAACATCGCAAGGAACTCTCCGGGGGCTTTCATCGAACGACCAACAATCGGATGGAATTGATGGGGGTCATCGTGGGATTGGAAACGTTGACTAAGCCGTGTCGCGTAACTTTGTACAGCGACTCAAAGTACGTTGTTGAGTCGGTTGAGAAGGGTTCCGTTTTGCGGTGGAGCAAAAACAACTGGTACCGTACCAAATCCGATAAAGCAAAGAACGCTGACTTGTGGGCAAGGTTTCTCGCGATTTACTCACAGCATCAGGTTCGCTTCAAATGGGTTAAGGGGCACGCGGGTGTCCCTGAAAATGAGCGCTGTGATGAACTGGCGGTGGCTGCTGCCCAGTCGTACGACACGGTACCTGACGAGGGGTACATTCGAGAAATTCAAGCTAATGGCGGAACGGTTCCAGGCATCGGGCTCGCGCCGCTTCGCAAAGCTACCTCTGCCGAAGATTCCACGGGCGCTAGCACCGTGACGCACAAGGAAGCCGGTGAACCTTGCCGAAAATGCGGCACGCCAATCGTTCAGAAACCCACCAAAGCCAAAACGCCCAAGCCCGGCCAGAAATACTACTACGCTTGGTATCTAAGCTGTCCAGGTTGCAACACCATGTACATGGTGGATGAAGCCAAACTCAACCTCTAATTCAGTGTGGCACGGCGTGGATACCGCCAACGTCACTTTTCCGCTGCCGAGGACTGACCTGATTTGGGACTATCCATTCGATTTCCTGGAAAACTTTGCAGTGATTTGATTCGGCTTCCAGATTGAGTGACTGCGTTAGAAGTCGTTAACGGTTGCAATTTCAATCGAAACGTTTTCGATTCGCCGCCTTGCAATGGAACGACCCGACCATTCCGCTCTTCAAAAGAGCGATTGTTAGGAAAGCCCGTGCCTGGCTCCAAACCGACTACATATCCATCCTCGACCGCGGCGGTATTCTTCCAAAGACTCAGGTAGGGCAGGGTTCGAGTGTCGAAGTGAACAGCGAAGCCATAAGTGCCATCCGAAGAAGCTAACATGGCTTCGGACCAATGATGTTCATCGGCGACCGGATCCATGAAATAAACTTGTTCTTGGTAACCGCTGGCAGGGCCATCGCATTGATTCCATCGATCGGTCGATTCGGCCGCTCGAGCGTCGCGTGGAGCTAAGTTTCGATACGCAGCATGAACAGTTGAGCCGGATTGCAAGACGGGTTGGCCAACATTGATGTGATACAACAACTGCATCGATCCCGGTTGACTGGATCGGTTCGTAACCGTGTCGATGATCTCCACGACCGGGCTTCCCACACGAAATCGGTATCGTGTCTGCAACTCCAGTGAGTAAACCAAGAATCGAGATTCGCTTACGACCCCGATCACATCCAGAATTCCATTTTCGACGTCAACTTGAATATCGAGTCGATGAGCGGGCAAGTTCGCGATGCGGCCGTGAAGGGGATAACGAAGCATGCCATTTTCACAAAATTCAGGAGCACCGTTGCTTTGAAGTCCGCATCGAACCAATAGTTCGTCAAAACCCTCAAGCCAGCCGATGCCAGACGCATCCTGGACTGGAACAAAGCATGGATGGACAGGGCCTGGGACTGGGCTTTGCCAGCCGAACTCCAAATCGCCGCTCCAACACTTCCACAGTCCCATCCCTCGATCCGGCAGTATAGTTACGATGACTTCGCCTGTATCAATAGTCAAACAATACAAGCCCGCCGAGCAACCCGCATGGAGTTGGTTGTACCGAATGCCAAAACGACCGCAGCCAGCCGTAATTTTCTCTGGGATGTCGACTTCGATAGCGCTGGTCGCTTTCTCGCCGTGGATCGAGTCAGCCGACGGCGGCTCTCTGAGTCGCCAGCAAAGCAGCGAATTGGTTGACGTGTCCATTGGTTGCATCCAAACTGGGTAACAAGTGTAGCGTGCGTTTTATTCGGAAGTAGGTTTGGCAACACTGCAAGCGAAATCAAGCCTAGCGGCCAGTTTTCCATCTACCGTGACTTTGCCGGTCATGAAATAAGCGGTCGATACAATTTCGTTGAGCGTGACCTCGATCTGGATCGTTTCACCAGGGCGAACCATTCGCTTGAATTTGGCACCATCAATGCGAGTGGCGACAGGGACCGACCCATCGTTTGGCGTAAACTGACTCAGCAGAATCGCACCGCTTTGCAAACAGCATTCACACAAGATCACGCCGGGCACGAGTGGAAAGCCTGGGAAATGCCCTTGTAGGAAAAAGTCTTCGCTTGAGAACGTCTTTTTGCAGACGATGTGCTTCTCAGTCTGCTCGATCACTTCGTCAACCAACAGCATCGGCTTTCGATGTGGGATCAGCGCTTGGATTTGATCTAGATTTGCGACGGTCATATTGGACTAAAGCCCTAACGTGGAATTCTGAAAATATGTTCCTATCGTACGAACGTACCGAAACCACGCAAGTCAGCAGGATGGAAGAGCGAAAGGCGACAATAATATCACAGTCTCTGGGAGAGTCAGGCTCCCGCCGAGTAAGGCGAGAGGCAGATTGAAAACTACCAGATGCATCTACCCTCTCCGGCCTTTCAGGCCGACTCTCCCAGAGGGAGAGTGACTTCACCCTCCCTCTGGGAGGGTCGAGCGAAGCGAGGGGAGGGAGGGAGGGTGGGAAGCGAGGGGTGGGTAAAACTCAGTCTGCCGCTCGCCTAACTACGTCGAAGCGTCCAAAACCGCATGCACACGGCTGCTGGGATCCTCGCGGCGTTTTGCCGCAACCGAACCAAAGTTGAGTTCCAATTGGTCGTACTCTCGGCAACCTGCGAACTCCTTGTAAAGCATACTTGGCTGCACATCGCGGTTGTTTTGATATTTTTCGCTAGCGTACTCGCGAACTTCACCCACCAGTTCGTGATAGAAAATCTGGCAGATCCGAATCCCCGCGTAAATGCGAATGGGTTGGACGGCAAACATCTCAATCGTCCAATGGCCACGGAACCCAACGTCGCCAAATCCTGACGAGCAATGCACAAAAAGCCCGAGTCTCGCGATCGAACTTCGTCCCTCGATCATCGGAACCAAGTTGTGGGTCTCGGTATGTTCAACCGTTCGACCAAGGAAAATCTGGCCAGGACTCAGGATGAGGCCCTCGACTGGAATCGTGATTCGCCGAAACCTATTTGGATGCTTGACATCCAAAACGACCTCCTCGTAAACCAAGATCTCGTTGTGCAAGGTCAAGTTGTAGCTGTTCGGATTGAGACATTCCTCACAAAACGGCGTGATATGAATGTCCGTCCCCTGCCGTGCTCTGATTTCTTCGCCTGAGAGGACCATGCCATAACCTACGGAGAGTTTTGGTGGACGATCGATCAAAAGTAGGATGCTGCGGGAACAGTCTCCTGACACAGAAGATCAGGATACACAGAAAAGGGATTTCGTGCCGCTGGATCAGATTTTTTTATCACCATTCGTCCAAATTCCTCGCAGCGACTGACAAAATGAGAAAAAATTACCTAGCCGGAATAAAAGTTTCAATTTGCAAAGATATTTTGCGAACATGTTTGGGAGAGATCACGCTCCTTGTTATCAGACATGGGGAGCGAATTCTCCCCCGCTGCGAATTTAGTGAACTTTTGTCCAAATGGCTCGTCAAATGCTTCGAACGGTTTCGGGGTAGGACACTATGGCGGCGACTACAATATTGCCGATATGTGTAGCAAGAGGCTACCAAAACGAATTCAGGATGGTCGGGTTAGATGTATTATGAAATTCAGCCGAAAACTACAAAACAAAAAGAAAAACGAAGCGTTCGTGGCTCATTTCCGATTACTGGGCTTAAAGCGAGGGGAGTGTCGGACGAATGTTATACGTTCTGCGGCCCAGGCGATGTCGGTAGCATTGAGTTACTGTGGAGATCATCACACTGGAGATAGCTTTCAGCATTTCGAGGATGATGTTCGTCGGGCCAAAATCGCGGTAGCGACTTATCGTTTGCTTGACCCACGCGAACGCGTGGATATCTACGAACGCGTGCAGTTGTGCTACCCGCTGGAAAGGGACGATGGGGATTTACCGGCGACTTCAAATGGCATGTTAATAGACCAGATGCCAAAGGTTCAGCCAAAAATTCGTCGACAGGCCGGTACGGACGTCAAATTGACGGGGCAACCATTGATCCATGAAGCGATGGAAGGGAATCCACCTGCTGACGAAG
>JBBRJI010000194.1:0-9005 GCA_038219625.1 Pirellulales bacterium
AACCCGACTGGCCGATCGCATTGTAAAACTGCCATCCAAACGGGGTAGCATTATCGGACCTCATGGCTCGGGCAAGTCAACGTTGGTTGCAAGTCTGGTCCCCGAGATTAGGTCCATTCGGCCTGAATCTCAAATCCATCAACTGCGATTTTCGACCGACCGATCTGCCTCGCAATCATTGCGTAAGTCCGTTCGCGAGTGGACTCCTGGGTCGATTGCCATTCTCGACGGCTACGAGCAATTGAAGTTCTGGTCCAGAGTCTTGGTCGAATGGACCGCCAGAAGCCGTTCCATTTGTATTCTGGCCACGGCGCATCAACCCGTTCGAGGCTTCGAAACGATCTGGGAAACATCGGTCAATGAGTCCTCATCCCATTGGGTCGTCGAGAAACTGCTGCAACAGTCCGAGTTCCCTGACGCAATAAGAGAATTGCTAATTTCCGAGGATTGGGCTCGATCTCGGGAAAAACATGGCCAAAACCTACGCGAGTCCTTGTTCGACATGTACGATTGGTGGCAACGTAGCCACTCATAGTGGGGACCGAGCCGCGCTCGAACCTTTTCCTTTCCCAAAGTGTCTGTCTATCCGGCACTTTCGAGCCGGACCAATGCCCCCGAGTTTACTCGGGGGATACTTACCATAACTCTAGATCGTAGGTCAGCATCCTCCCTTCAATCGATTTTTTATAGACCAGCCAGGCCCTCGCTCACCGTGTGGCACGCCCAAAGCGATTAGCGATGGGCGTGGGAAGTGCGGCAAATGACTCTAACGAGTTACCACGCCCTTCGTACCTCAGAGCGTGCCACCCAGTTTATAGGTAGATTTCAAACCGCCCCTCGCCCAATAAGTCGAGCATCCTTTCTCGTTCTGCGGCAGTCTGATAACATTTCTTTTTCCTGAATCCGCAAAAATCCATCTAAAAAATACTATGCCACTTCAAATTTATATCGGCGGCCAATTCTACGACAAAGAAAACGCAAAGATCAGCGTCTACGATCATGGTCTGCTGTACGGTGACGGCGTTTTTGAGGGTATGCGGAGCTACTCTGGCAACGTTTTCCGCATGCAGCAACACCTCGATCGACTTTACGAGTCGGCCTTGGCGATATGCTTGACGATCCCGATCAGCAAAGCCCAAATGGAAGACGACGTCAACAAAACGCTTCAAATCAACTCGCTCAAGGATGCCTACATCAGGCTGGTTGTCACGCGCGGTTCGGGCTCTCTCGGTTTGGATCCCAATCGAACCAGCAATCCTCAAGTCATAATCATTGCGGATTCCATTACCTTGTATCCTGAGGAATTCTACCAAAACGGGCTCAAGATCATTACGGCGGCCACCATTCGCAACCATCCCGCCGCTCTCAGCCCAAGAGTCAAATCGTTGAACTACCTCAACAATATCATGGCCAAGATCGAGGGCCTACAAGCGGGTTGCGTCGAAGCGTTGATGCTCAACATCAAAGGAGAAGTTGCAGAATGCACGGGCGACAACATCTTCATCGTGAAACACGGTGTCCTACAAACACCTCCCAAGGACGCCGGCATTTTGGAGGGAATCACTCGCAACGCCATCCTGGAGCTGGCGAAAGAACTCGCCATCCCAGCCGAAGAAGTAACTCTTACCAGGCATGATTTGTTTGTGGCTGACGAATGCTTCCTGACTGGGAGCGCAGCCGAAGTCATCCCGGTCGTGTCCATCGATGGCCGAGCCATTGCCAGCGGTAACGTCGGGACGGTTACCACCAAGCTGATGGCCGAATTCAAAAAACTGGTCCACCAATAACAATTCCACACCGACTAAGACTATCCACCAATCGGTTCCCAAATGAACGGTCCTGAATCTTCTGCGAGTCTTTTGACTAAGCCGTTTATCTACGGTACCGCCTGGAAAGAGGACCAAACCAAACGCTTGACGACCTTGGCCATTGAGCAGGGATTTCGGGCTATCGACACGGCCAACCAACGCAAACACTATCATGAAGCTGCCGTGGGCGATGCGATTCAAGAATCGATTCGCAGCGGAGTCGTCACTCGAGCGGAACTGTTCGTGCAGACCAAGTTCACTTTCCAACCAGGGCAGGATCACCGGCTTCCATATGACCCATCGGCCTCGATCGCCGTTCAGGTCGAACAGTCTTTCACCAGCTCGCTCGAACATCTAGGCCTAGACTATATTGACTCCTATGTTCTCCATGGTCCCAGTCGAAGCCTTGGCCTACATGCAAACGATTGGGAGGCATGGCAAGCCATGGAGCAGATTCACCTAACAGGTCAAGCACGGTCGTTAGGCATAAGCAATGTATCGCTAGAACAATTGCAATCGCTGATGGCCAATGCCAACATCCGACCGACCTATGTCCAAAACCGTTGCTATGCAACACAAGGCTGGGGACGCGACGTGCGAGACTTTTGTCGAACTCATGAAATCGTCTATCAAGCGTTCTCGCTTCTTACCGCCAATGCCAGGATGCTATCGCACCCTACGCTGGTCGAAATTGCAGCTCGACACCAATGCAACACAGCTCAAGTTGTTTTCCGCTTTGCGATCGATTCGGGAATGATCCCGCTGACAGGCACAACTCGGGCAGAGCATATGCAAATAGATCTCAAAACACTTGACTTCCATTTAGGCAAAGACGAAGTCGATAGGATTGCGAACGTAGTTTGATTCTCACCAAACCTCATCCGTTCCGTCGTCCTTTAGCCAAGTGACCGAACCTCGCAAATCCATCATAAAGCAACGGACATGGACGTCCCAGGTTTCCGCATCGCCACCCTCCTCTACCTTGGCTGCACAATGCGAAGCGATATGGTCTCGCAACTGAAATGCAAATTTTCGGTGGTCCTGTTCCTCTCGCATTAACTCCGATGGCGTATCGCCGTATTTCCCTTGCTGGCCTAAGAACTTGGCATAAGCCCCACAATCCCGATGTTCCATGATGTAGACGTCTTGGATCTGATGCAGTTGGACCGCAATATCCAAGTGCTGGAAGAAAACGTCGTACCAGGATTCGTGATCCTGTTGAATAACACCCAAGGCCGATCCAGCAAAAACAAGCTGATCGTACCGATTCGAAAGGTTGTCCCCCTCCATGAAGGGAACTAAATCATCTATCAATCGCAAGTCCATGCAACTTAGCAACAAAACGTTTTTGCGAGGAGGCGGATAGGGACGATAGTTGGCTGAACTCCGGTGGATTTCCATGTTCGATACGCTGAAAGGGTTGAGTTGCAAATAAACTGGCCACGATTGTAACGCAAATCCTGAATGACAAAGGGATGATGCGCCTTCGTGTGAATAGCACGCGTTGTTTTGTGGCTGAGTGAGGCCCTCGCTCAGGTTTTTGCCGCCCCCTTTGTTGTGGCTGAGCGAGACGCAAACGCCATTCTCGTGTGGCACGTCCCTGAGTTTGCGAAGGGCGTGGGAGTCGCTAGAAACATTTGCCACATTTCCCACGCCCACCGCTAACGCGCTAACGCTCTGAGCGTGCCACACGCCTTTTTTTGTGGCTGAGCGAGGCCCTCGCTCTGGTTTTTGCAGCAACCCAACGAGCGAAGGGCCTCGCTCGTCCACAGTCGGCCAATTATAATACGTTGCCCGCAATGACCTTTCGAAACATCCCGCCTTATACCAAAACGGATCCCGCCAATGCTTCGAATTGCATTTTTGCGCACATGTTCGTTGATGTTGCTCGGTTTCATCTTGAAGGATGTTGCGACGGCACAGGTGCCTGTCCAACCGATCCTAACGGTTCAACAACCGGAGATGTTTCGTGGGACGCTTCTCCTGTGTGGTGGCGGGGTAATTCCGCTTCCGATTCGGGAAGAGTTTTACAAACTAGGTAAAGGGACCGAGGGAACATTGGTTTTGATCCCGACAGCCTCTCCCCGTTCGGATGCCGGTGATTTTTCCATGTGGATCGACTTCTGGTCCAGTTTTCGATGGAAGAGTGTTGACGTGATCCATGTCGCGGACCGGCAGGGCGCGTTTGACTCATCTCTGGTCGAGACCATACGGAAAGCGACCGCGGTTTGGCTCAGCGGAGGGGAACAGCAACGGCTATCCGAGCGTTATGTTGGGACACCCGTCGAAAAGGAATTGCACGCGTTGTTAGGGCGGGGGGGAATCTTAGGGGGGACGAGTGCAGGAGCGGCCATCGCATCTAGCAACATGATCGCTAGTGGAGCGATCGAACCGCAGTTTGCGGCAGGCTTCCAATTCCTACCCAGCTTAATCATAGATCAGCACTTCACGCAAAAGAATCGGCATGGACGATTGCTCAAAGCCCTCGAGGCGTACCCGAATCGAATAGGGCTGGGAATCGACGAATCGACTGGCGTGTTCGTGAACAAAGACGAGTCCCGTGTGGTCGGTGATGGCGGAGTCTTTTTATTGAAAAAAGATTCCGTTCAGAAAAGACCAAGTGTCAAAGACATCCAAGGCAATGGGTATCAAAGACTGCAAGCAGGCGACATCCTAAAAACAAGTGAGCTCACTCACTGACGATTTTCGCACTGACGATTTTCGCACTAAAGATTATCGCTCAGGCCGATACAGCAATCTTCCGCAGCTTGGGCAGGAAATGGCTTGCTCTTTTCGGAGGCTATCGAGGATCTTGGGTGGCAGGCTGGTGTAGCATCCCCCACACGAAACATCATCCAAGGGAGCCATCGAATCCTCAGACCGATTGAAGACCAGGCGTTTGTACTGAACCAAAAACTCGGGTGTCAACTGCTTTTCGAGACCAGCCAAACTACCTTCCACCCGTTCCAGGTCTTGATTCAGGACGGCGAGTTTTTGAGCGACATTGGATTCGGTTTTGACTTTCTCTGCTTCGATCAGCTTGAGCTTCTCATCAAACCCCTTGGAACTGATTTGCAAGCTATCGATTTCTTCTAGAATTTCTAGGATTTCGTCCGAGAGCACGCTGTTTGCTTGAGTGTCCGCGGCGATCTGTTCCTTGATGGCTTGGAATTCGCGGTTATTTTTAGCCGCGTTCATTTTACCTTCCCAATCGTGGATCTTTGCTTCTCGCTCTCGCAGTTGCAACTGCTTTCGGTCGGCGTCCATCTTTTTTTGTTTGATGCTCTCTTTGCATTTCTGAAGCGATTCTTTGGCGGTTTCGACTTGCAAAATGGCAGCTTTGACCTGGCGTGGTCCCCGTTCGATTTGGGTTTTCATATCTGCGATTTGAACCAAGTGTTGGTGCAAATTGCGGACAACAGAGTCGCTAACGATCATTCGAATTCCACTGTGAGATAGTGCGGCAAAGCAATTTCGGTTGATTAAACCACAATTGCTGGCAGAAACTAGCCTGATATCTCTATTGCGATCTGATTTACAACTAACCACAATGCGGGCAGTTGGAACGAGTCAGCACCCTAATTCGATGGAAACTCAACGATGTCGCCTACCAAAAACAGCTTCCAGTGGAGCGGTCCCGTGGCGGTTATTCTCGCAATAGCAATCTTACCCGGCAACGGATTTCCACAGTCGGCACAAAATATCGCTGGCGAAACCGAGCGATCAGTGGTTTCCGCGGATCTACAAATGATCTACGGCAAGACCGAAGCGGCATCGACCGTGGCGGACTATTCCGCCATCTTTGATTTCTGCCGCAATGTCGTCGGCGATTCGACCCGGATCAAGGAAGATAGGCAGTATGCTAGAAATCTGATGAGTTGGGCTGCCAACCGGCGGGGGGAAGCTCGCAGCGATCAAGCGGGAATGAAGGTCCAGGAGCAGCAGCTTTCCCAAGCCGCGGAACTGGACGCTCTTGCGAAAAAGGACTTTGAAACATCCATTCAGTTAGATCCGTCCCGCTGGCGGGCCCACCACAATATCGGCATCATTCGAGCGCTGCAGGGCAACAACAAAGCCGCTCTGGAAAGTTTCGAAAAAGTCATTGCACTCAATCCAGAATTTCCCGACGCCTACTTCAATCGAGGCGAAATCTATTTTCGGTCCAACGCATTTGAATTGGCGATCGAAGACCAGAACAAGGTGATACAACTAAAACCGACCGATTCGACCGCTTTTAGCGCACGGGCGCATTCGTTGTATGCCACGGGAAAAAATCAGGAAGCGCTTGCTGACTACGCAAAAGCCATGGAGCTTTCGCCTAGTTCTTCCGAAGCGGCCACGGAGTACGCCGACACTTGCCAAGCGCTCGGAAAGTGGAAAGAAGCCGCCACTGCGTACCAACTTGCAATGAAACTAGATGGAGAAAATGTTCGGACATTGCAAAACGCAGCCTGGATGATGGCAACTTGCCCGGATGAGTTTTTCCGGAATGGCGATTCCGCCTTGGAAACGGCCCAGCGGGCCGTTCAGTTGGCGTCTTCTCCAGCCTCAGTCCATGTCCTCGACGTGCTGGCGGCCGCACAAGCTGCCTCGGGGGACTATGTTTCTGCGCAAAGCACGATTGCAGAAGCCCTGCGATCCACCACGGATGCTGCCTTGCGCAGTGAACTTCAACTGCGAGCCCGGCAATACCAACGAAAACGTCCCTACGTTCAACCCAGCGCTGTCAGCAAACGCAAGTAAAGAAACCTAGGTCCGCACCTGAGGTTTCGCCGCGGTTACGTGACAGTTACAAGTTTGACAGCGGCCCCCTTTTTTACAGCCCCTCAGAAATGACGACCCTGACTCAATGTAATCTCAGCAAACGTTTGATCGTAGGAATATCCGCCTCATCTTTCTCTCGACCAGTGGACGATTTGTTAATCAGTAGTTCTCTCAACCCTAGAATCCAAACTGACATTCCATCAATCTCCACCACCATGCGTGAATTCCAACCTTTATGAAAATCAACGCCAGAGATCATAGTCAGATAATTAACTCGCCCGTCGTCCAACGCGAGCAACATGTCTATGAAATTCTCGTTTAACATCGTTCCCGGTACGCTGGAACACCGGAGTCGTTGGCTCAAGAAGCGATTTTTCGAGGGCGAAGTGGCTACCGAACGGGAAGTTCGCCGTTGCCAAGTGCCAGCTAGCGATTCTTTCGCTAGCAAGTTGATCGGAACACAGGTTGGTTACCCGCGACGTTGCGCGGAGTCGCGACTTTACGCCCGAGCGTATCAAACAACACTCCGACGATTGTGTACCACTGGCTACGACCTAAGGGCCAAGGTGAACCGCAGTCGCGACCGCGTAGTGTACGACACCGCAGTCCGCCACTTTGGTAGTTGGCGCGAGGCTCTCACCGCCGCCGGCATCAATCTGGGCAACGTCACCCATCGCCGGCCAAAACACCTCAACCGCGAGACCATGCGTGCGTTTCGAAACCTTTTCGTAGTAGTCGCGTTTTTTGGTGGCTTGGCAGTTCTTTCCGATTCTGCCCGAGCAACTGACTGTTACAAGCCGAAGTACTCCAACAAAACGGTAGCTACTGATCTGAAACAGCGTTGCCAAAAATGGCGAGACACTTTTACAGCCTACATTGGCGAATTGGAAGCAGGCGCGACAGAGGATTCGGTGCGAAAAAGAGCGGATGAGACGGTGCAGAAACTGGTAATCGCTATCGAAAAACTCAGCTAATTGAAGCCCCAGCGTCAATTTCTGCGGCTGGCGTTTGTTGCCTGGCTGGATGCTCGAAAAAAATGGTTGCTAATCCATGTCGAAGTACAATCGCAGCATTCTGTAGATTTCGAAGAACGGCTATTTCTTTGCTTCTGCCGCATTCGGGACAAGTACACCACCGGAAGAAGTTTCGTAACGTGCGTACCGATCCTGAAGGGATCGCGGAATCTTTGACCCTTTCCGGGTCATTCCCTAGTCCTTTCGTTGTCCGGGGGTGCGCCGCTTCGCAGCGACCCCCGGCTACTCTCTGTAATCCCTATCGGGATATCCGGCTACTCTCTGTAATCCCTATCGGGATAGAAGAGGATGTATTACCGAGTGAAACGGATACGCAAAACATCGTGTCTATCCCGAACTTTTAACAGCCAAGCAACTAGCCCCCAGCAATTAGTAACTTCAAATGTCTGCCAACGAATCCAACCGAGAGAAATGGGATATGTTGAATCGTGATCGATCGGTTGCGGAAGCGACCCTACTTTCGAACTTGCGCATCCGGCAAGAAGATCTGAAGCGACTGTTCGAATCCAGCAGCGATCACTGGGGATACGAAGATCCCGTCTATCGCTTTTATCATCAGAGCTACAAAGTTTATTTTCTACAGTCGGGAACAGAAGAAATCGTCGTTGCACTGCAGTCCTTAGTTCCGGATAGACCGCTCAACTCATGGTTCACCGAAATTTTCGCCGCTGGAACGGGAAAAGTGTTCGAGATGATCCACAACGAAAACTGGCGGGCAGAGACCCAGCCGATTTTGGAGGCTTTTTTCCATGCACGCTACTTCCTCGAAATGGCGTGTCGATACGCGATTGAATTTGATAGCCCGCCCACCATTCTTCCCAGCGGATGGGCTAGCTTGCTGTATCTCTACGATTTGAGATAATACAACACGAAGTCGAGTCCCTGCCACTCCCCACTTGCCACTCCCCACTCCCCACTAGCCAGTAGCCATTCAAAAAATGCCTTCTTCAGATCCAGTCATTGAAGCTTACAAGGTCGATGTCGATCGGTCGCTTTTGCTTGAAAATTTGAAGCTGACTCCCCAGCAAAGATTCGATAAGTTTGCAGGAGTCATGCGAAATTTGATGAATCTCCGAGCAGCGGGCCAGAAAGAGCGCGATCGGCGTAGCGAGCGTCCGACCTCTAACGACTCTTCCAAAATTAGTTCAGAACCAGAATCATGACACCAGGCAACTTCGAACAATTTTTGCCTCGGCTTTCTTCGTGCGGCGTCAACTTCATTTTAATCGGTGGCGGGGCGGCAATTGCGCATGGTTTAGCGAGAGCGACGTATGATGTCGACATCATTTACGATCGCCGCCCAGAAAATTTGGAATCGCTGGTTAAAGCGATGCGAAACCTCAACCCTTATTATCGGGGTGCGCCTCCGGGGCTCCCATTCCGCTTTGATGTTCGGACG
>JBBRJI010000195.1:0-8965 GCA_038219625.1 Pirellulales bacterium
ATAGGAATTGCAATGGTGCGAATCGTCCAATGAACTTATGAAAGGCAATCCAATCAAATGAAAACAAGTCTGCTTCTGTTCGCCACGTTGACACTCATGTGCGGCCAGCTTTGGGCTGACGGTCCCGCTATCGATTTGCCAACAGCCAAAGGCAAGCCCAACGTTCTGTTCATCGCGGTAGACGACCTGAATCACTGGGTCGGCCACTTTGGGCGTAACAAGCAAACCAAGACGCCCAACATCGACCGACTCGCAGCCATGGGCGTAACCTTTACCAATGCTCACTGCGCCGGCCCAGTCTGCAATCCTTCGCGGGCCGCGTTGCTCAGTGGAAAACGACCAAGCACCACCGGGGTTTATGACAATGGCAATCCGTTCGTAGCCGGCATCAAGCCTGCCGAATCACTCGTCATGCAATTCAAAAACGCTGGATATCAGACTCTAGGCATCGGTAAGCTCTGGCACGGCGGACTTGGTTGGCAGGAACAATGGACCTCCACTGGTAACGAAAAAGCCAGACAAGCTGAAGTTCACAAGCGTGACATCGGAGGCATTGCGTTTGGAGTCATCGAAGGGGGGGATGAATCGGTATCCGACACTTCCATCGCGAGTTACGGCATCGCCGAACTTTCCAAGTCCCATGACACTCCCTTCTTCCTCACGCTTGGCTTTCACAAGCCCCACATGCCATGGAACGTCCCTCAGAAATATTATGACATGCATCCATTGGCGGACATCCAACTGCCGCCGACAAAAGAAGGTGATCTCGATGACATCCCTGCCGCTGGTTTGAAGATGGCCAAAGCCAGTGGAGACCATGCCAACGTGCTTACCTCCGGTCGTTGGAAGGAAGCCGTGCAAGCCTACCTCGCCACGATCTCCTACCTCGATGGTCAGGTCGGTCGTGTCCTCGATGCCTATGATAAATCGCCGGATAAGGACAATACCATCATCTGCTTTTGGGGCGACCACGGCTGGCACCTGGGCGAAAAGCAGCACTGGCGGAAGTTTGCCCTTTGGGAGGAAGCGACACGTGCACCGTTCATCTGGGTCGTTCCTGGCGTGACAAAGGCTGGCGGGGTTTGCAAAAAGCCAGTCGACTTCATGAGCGTCTATCCCACCATGTGCGACCTTGTTGGTCTCCCCAAGCCCGCCTGGCTCGAAGGGGATAATATCAAGCCTCTTCTGGCCGATCCGACTGCCAACTGGAACAAAGTTGCTGTGACCACCTTCGGCTTAAACAACCATGCGATCCGCACCGACCGTTGGCGATACATCCGCTATGCAAACGGCGACGAGGAACTCTATGACCATCAAAACGACGAATACGAGTGGACCAACGTCGCTTCCCAAGCTGAGCATACGGCGTTGAAAGCCGATCTTGCCAAACACTTCCCAACCATCAACAACGCCGCAGTAGAAGGCAAAAAGGCAGATCAGGACAACGAATCCGCCAACGCCAAGCAGCAAAAACGTAGCGCAAAACGCAAAGCGGAAAAAGGCAAATAGGTAACAAATGCGAAGCTAGCTGTGGACGAGCAAGGCCCTTCGCTCGTTCGGTTCATGAAAGAGACTTCGGCGACCAGTGCGTCTTAGTTTCCATATCCCCCGTTGAAAATTGAATTCGATGGAACTCCTGCCAGCCAGATTAACGGAGGGGAAAACGTGATGATTCGTTATCAAGAGTTCCGGCGAGACCATAAACCCAGTTCCGAAGCTCTTCCTGCCGTCTTTGAGTCGTGTTCTCAAATATGCGATTCAATCGGAGTATTTCAAGCTGAACTTGGGGACTTGCATCCAGTCCGCCGGGCAGTTACCTTTCGCTATAGTTGGATGTGATGAATAAGTTTCGTTTCCATTCTTGATTCTACGAAAACCAAGGATTAACCATGCCCCAAGGTAAAGCAATTTTTATTGGACTGAATCAGACAGGACTGATTGCATTCATTCTGCTGCTGTTCTTATGTTTGCCTCTCTGCTGGATTCCATTTTTAATCGATTCTTGCAAAGGTTTTGAGGAGTAATCGACCTCACTCTCGCGAGCGATGAATTGGTTGGGCGAAGTTGATGCGAGTTTTCTGTTACCCGAAGATCATCGAAAGGCAATACTGGATACGCATCTGGTACCGCGCATTGCGATGCTTTGCCATAGCCATGATTTCGGTTTATGGCGTGTGGCAAGTTTTCTGGCTCGGCATGGGCCAACTGCCTCCGGCAATTTTTCTAGCGGTCACTGGTTTGCCAGCCCCGACGACAGGCGGAGTACGTAGCGTGGCCTGTCTGCTTCGCGGCGATTGGCTTGATTCATTGCATCACAATGCATTGGCCATTCCCATGGCAATCATGGCTATCGGTTGTGCCTCGTGGGCGGTGGGGCAGGCGTACCGCCGCCGCCAAGTTCGTTTGCCAAGAAGTATTGGGCTCGCTTGGGTTGTAGTCTTGGCGCTCGCTTGGTCGATTAAACTGTTCCAGGTGGCGTTCAGCGGCTGAGTGCCCCACGCTCGGGAGTCTGTTACCGTTCGGGATTTTCTTTCGTTTTTTGCGCAAGCCGCTCAACGACTGCAAAAAAATCTTGCATCGCGAAGGGTTTGGGAATCAGCTCCCGGACTCCCACTGCCTCCGCACCCGACCGCAACTCCTCGTCAATGTAGCCCGAGGTGACGGCCACCGGCAGGTCAGCCCGGATCGCACGAACTTCGCGAGCTACTTCCAACCCCTGCATGCCCGGCATATTGTAGTCCGTTACCACAACATCGAAGGAGGCCGGATCGGCACTAATCGCCTCGAGCGCTTGACGCTGGTCTGTATAGGCATCCACGCGGTAACCACGCAGTTGAAGCAATTGCTTAACCATACGGGTTACCGATTCATCGTCATCCAAAAAGAGAATATGCGAGGAGGGGCCTTTGTCCGTCGATGCGGTGCTGAGCACAGGATTGGGGTTGACTCCGGTTGAACCAACCTGCGCTGGAGCGATTGGCAGGTAGACCCTGAAAGTCGCTCCGCGGCCCAGTTGGCTTTCGACCTCAATCGCACCTTGGTGCCCTTGCACGATGCCGTGCACCACCGATAGCCCCAAACCGGTACCTTCGCCCATCGGCTTGGTTGTGAAGAACGGCTCGAAAACCCTCTTTATCATGCCGGCTTCTATGCCTGGACCATTGTCTATGACTGTGAGCCGTACGATACGATTGGACGACCCTTTGTCAAATGCAGCTAGAACCGGATGCGATTGTAGAAGAGCCGAATCGAATAACACAGTATCCAGTTGGACATCGATCTGCCCAGGTCCGTCTTGAATAGCTTGCATAGCATTGGTGACAAGATTGATCACGACCTGTTCCATCTGCGTCGCGTCGGCCCGGACGCGCGGCATGTCCGCTTCGCACTTGAACGCGAGGTTCAAACGGGCTGGCAGACCAGCTCGCAACAGGCGTAGGGAACCTGCAATGACCTGCTCAGCCGCGATCAACTTGAGTTCGGTCGGCTGTCGACGGCTGAAGGAAAGAATCTGCTGTACGAGGTCACGTGCGCGCGACCCGGCCTTGCGGATTTCCTCGAGCCTTTCCAGTTTCATGGTGCTCGTGCTCATCACGTCGAGGCGGAGCAGTTCCGCGTTTCCGAGGATCGCCGCGAGGATGTTATTGAAATCGTGTGCGATGCCACCGGCCAGCACGCCAAGGCTCTCGAGCTTTTGCGCCTCCTGCATATTCCGTTCAAGCTGCTCACGCTGGATTTGGTGCTGTCTGCGTTCCGTAATGTCGCGCACGCTCGCTTGAAGCAGCACCTCCTCTCCTAAATCCACCGCGTCCAAGCTCACTTCGGCAAGGAACGGAGAACCGTCGATCTTCGAGTGTGTCCATTCGAAGTACTGAGTTTGCCCAGCATAGGCAGCGTTGATTTTTTCAATCGCAAATTCGTGTGATTCACGGCCGTTGGGTTGGCGTGGCGGCGAGAAATCGTAGGGTGGATGCCCAACGATCTGGTCACGCGTCTTGCAGCCAAATATCTCAAGCGTGCGAACGTTGCAATCGATTAACTTGTCACCGCGCAAGAGTAAGATTGCATCGCCCGCATTGTCAAACAGCATGCGAAATTTCTTTTCGCTGCCCAGACGCGCCGCCTCCACGTAACTCCGCTCAATGGCAATCCGCGTTATGTGAACCGCCCTGGCAATCAAGTCCAATTCTTTTTGAATTGGATGACGGGGAGTACGATAGTAAATAGCGAAGGTACCCAGGAGTTTTCCTTCACCACTGCAAATCGGCGTGGACCAACAGGCCTGGAGATTGTGCGCCAAAGCCAATACACGGTAGTCGCTCCAAAGCGGGTCGCTGCTTATATCCGAAACAATCACCTGCCGGCCCGTTTAGGCCGCGGTGCCGCAGGAGCCGACGGTGGGACCGATCATCACGCCGTCGATTAGGTCGTTGTAAGTTTCCGGTAGACTAGGAGCCGCACCATGCCTAAGGCAATTGCCACTGGCGTCCAGCAAAAGGACCGAACAGACCGCACCCTGCAAATGCTTTTCCAAACCGAGCATCAACTGGTCTAGCAGATCATGCAACGAGGCAGCGCTACCTACCATTTCGAGGGCTACTTTTTCCCATGCTAACAGTTGCAGCGTCTGCCGTCGTTCGGTGATGTCAGTCACCATCGCCAGCGCACCCACATAGGCACCGCTGGCATTGAAGATTGGGTTGGTGGAGAGGAATGTCCACAATTCAGAACCATTCTTGCGCAAGAATTTGAATTCATGCTGCTCGGCAATCCCTTGATGGCGGCGATTCACGTTATTTGCAGAAATGGCCCGCCCTTCTTCGTCCATGAAGTCTTCGAGTGGACATCCGATCATCTCTTCGATATGGTAGCCGAGCATCTGCGCCATCTTGGGGTTGACGTAGTCCGTTCGCGACTCAGCATCGATGGTCCAGATTCCTTCCACAGCGGATTGTACGAGGCGGCGGTGGCGTTCTTCGCTCTCCCGCAATGCTTCCTCCGCCTGCTTGAGCGCGGAGATGTCGCTCAACGCGACGCGGAGTCTAGGTAGGCCGTCCTCGTACGGTGCACCGGTGGCCGCGAGATGAACCCAGTGCGACGTGCCGTCGCTCTTGATCATACGCACTTCGCAGGCCTTTGATCCGTTGGTTTCGAGAACCTGTTTGCTCAGCAAGTAGTAGTTGTCGGCATCTTCATGGTGAATGAATTGGGGAAGTGGTTTCCTAACAAGATCAGCCTGCCGCACTCCCAAAAGTGTAGCCGCGGCACGGTTGGCTTGCAGAATCAAACCCGATTCGCTAACCGTGACATAGCCCACCGGCGCGAGGTCAAAGAGATCGAAATAGCTCGCCCTCCAACTATCCACTTCCAACTGAGCGCGGAGCAGCTCCTTGTTCTGCTTCTCAAGCTCAAAACGACGTACCTCTTCCTCGTGTAGCATCCGACGAATGGTGTCAGGCGATAGCGTTGCCAGACTCTCCGGCGAATGGGACGGATTATCCGGTAAGGTCTCTCCGGCCCGCTCTCGCAGTGCATTGTCGTCAAGTGCTTCCTTCAAGACTCAATCCTCCAAGAGAATTCTAGTGAATCAGGAATCAGATCGTCGGATCCAAAAACTTCGATCCAACAAATAGTGTATAGGCTGTGGCTGCGTTGCGACAGGAGTCCCACCGCCGGAAGTCCGCGATTCAAAACGGCATATCAGAGTCGTGGAAGTCGTCATCGCCATACGCAGGAGCTCGCTGGCGTTCATCGATGCGACTTTGCAGATCTGCCGCGCGACCAGTGAGCTCCCCGTACTTTGATGCAAGTTGTTCCAAAACACTCTTAAAACTCTCCGCCGACGTAATCCTCTGGCTGGGTAGGGAAGCCATTCGATAATCTCGAAAGGCTGCGTTAAGCATGTCAACTTGGGATTGGTCCGCCTTCGCCGTTTTCAACCAACTCACCAACTCCGCGACCTGAAACGCAGTACTGAGATGGCCGAAATTGTCTCCCGGAATATTCTCTTCCCCGATAAAGGTACTTTTCCACGGCGAATCGAACGGATCCTCCGCATCGTCCCCCAGTTCTTCTCGAAGCTTAAGATCCGCTTTGATTTGGGCGTCCATCTCTTCAAACTCTCTTTGCTGAGCCTCCCAGGCTTCGCGACTGGGGTGAATGGAAAACGCAAAATCAGCATCTACGTCGAGCGAATGTCCATCGAAAGATCGAATGCTGGGTCCGAAGCTTTCGCTGGCCATCATCTGGCAAATCGGACAATCGCAGTCAAGCATGGGTCCGCCGACGCTTACCATTGGAATTCGAACCCGCTCGCATCGGATGATTTCGTCCGGCGACTCCTCCCCCTCGAACGGGCTCACTCGCCACCCAGACAGAAAATCCTCCATCGCCTTGGCCAGATGCTTCGATGCGTCGAGACTTTTAATTCGGCTTTCGTCTTCAAGCAGCCACAACCATCCAGCTTGGATCGTTTCGCGGCAGGCGTCGAAGTACAGGACCACTTCGTGTCGACCCATCGCCGCGGATTCGAATGTCGATAACTCTTCCGGAATGGGCACTGGCTCTTCATTTCGATAGACTCGAAATGTCTGGCCGTCCACCAAGTCTGAGATCCATTCTTTCCCAATATGCAGACAGTCGCGCGGGATGCCACCGTTCAGTTCCGTCCGCGGCGTCATGAGCCAGTCACGATGAACGCTTAAAGTTAGCTCGTGACGCCCGCAAGGCTCGTCCTCCCAGTTCTTGCCGATCCAGTCCTCGCCGCTCTGAATAAACGCAAGCATTCGGTCGGCAAAAAAGGAACAGGGCAGAGAACCCCAAAGCACATCCCGGCGCGGAACAGGAATGATGAGCGGCGTCGAACGGGGACGGAGGATCGTATCTGCAGCGACATGTTGCAGCAATTCCCACCACGGTGGAAGCACGCTGATGTGAGTCGTCTCGTCCCCCTCCCCGCTCGGCGTGTGACGCAGTCGCAACACGGGAAACTGGCCGCCGGTGAGAACGCGCCGCCCATTCAGATCCAAAACAAACCAAGCCGGTGCATCCGCGAGAAGCCTTACGGCCTCGGTGAGACGGACCCGACGAATGGGAAGTCCATCGGCAAATTCTGCATTCTCTGGATCAAACTTATAACGCGGCCAAATTAAGGCAACATCTTCCCATGTTGCTGGATCCTCCGCCGAACATCCCTGTAAAGCCAGCGCATCGACGTCGCTGAGCGGTGAAAAAACGCGGACGAGATCGCGATCAATAACGACCGCCATGGTTTCATGCGAGGGGAACGAATCGGACATGCTATTCTCCTAGACCAAAGTCGAATTGCTAATGGACGTGTTGCAGGCCCGCCATTATCGACGGTGAGGCGTTCGCTGTCCATAACCATGGTTAATTGAGCTAGTGCTTCTTCCATGCTAAATTTGGGGGTAGCGGAACTCGCCAAGTGTTTCGGTGGTTAGGACTGTAGTTGTCAATTAACAGGTGGCCTTTTGAGCACGAGCGTTTTCTATTTCCTCGTTTCGCAATATTCCGGAATAATTGCCGTTGCGCATACGAGGATTCTGCGTCTAGGATGGTGCTTCCATTCGCGTTTCGATAGTACTTCCGATTGGAAGCATTGATCCGCGAGCCATAAGCGTGGTGCCGGTCGAGAACAGTTAGCGACCGAACTGTTCACCGAGGGTAATCCAGGCCTAAGTACCCTTGAAACAGCTCAAGGGCCAACAGCCAGTGGCGAAACGGTGGCGATGGAAGGTGCGCTAACGCTCGCCAACGCAATGGAGCAATTGCAACTGCAACAGCGACGAGTCATTGAACTGCGTCACTTTGATAATCTGTCGCACGCAGCGATTGCAATGCAGCCCAACAAAACCGAGCCCGCGGTTCGCATGCTTTGGGTCCGCGCCTTGCGAAGTCTGCAAAAGTTGGCTAGTGACAAAAAACTCTAAATCATCAGTGGATTCTACTTTCGGACCAAGACCAACGACCCGTTACGCGAGATTAGGTCCAGTCCGTTTGTTCTGGCAGTGTCGTTTAGAATTGCCGCAAAACGATCGAACAGATTGAACACGGCCATTCGATCTTCTCCCGCCACAACTTTACGGAAACCAGACCAACTTCGGCGCACTTTGTCATGCTTGTCCAGCCCAGTCAGATGAAAATCATCAAATTCTGCACGCGAGATATTCGTGCGAACTCCACCGTGATTCGTTACGGCAAGAACAGGCACGGAATCCCACGCCTCCGGACTCAGCTCAACATCGATGCGCCCCGCCAGACTTACAATGCGGTGTGCTGATTCTGCTAACGCTGTTGCCAACGTTAAATGCGTGTCGCCAAATTCATTCTCGACGTTAAGCTTGCCTTGGATATTCACCAAATCCAGTTGCACGCGAGCGTAACGCAGATCAACTCCTTGAGCTACTTCATGCACCTCGACTTGGATCGGACGGCTTGGCGTCATGTCTCGTAGGTCGTCATGATGGCTGGTACCAGCCCCTTCAATGCCGAATTCCGTGGTCGACTCAACCCGGACATGTCCATTCACCTTCTTGATTGTTCGAAGGGGGAAGTTAATGCATACTAAATTGCCCTCGAGTCCTGTCAAATCAAAGCTTCCACGTGCATCCGAATCCGTCGAGTCCTCATCGACAATCGTAAGAGCAGAGACAGCCAGATTCTCGACTTGCAAGCCGCGTCGTGCACCGCGAATACACAGGCTCGTGCAACTGGGAACGAAGACTGTCAGTTCGGCATAGCGTTGGCGGACCGATCCCATCTGGCCTTCACCACCATCGGATTTCACTGACTTTGTAACGCTTTTGTTGTTGTACTCCAGTCCGGCCACCGAAATATGGTCAACGTCCTTATCACGCAAATCGCGATGGTGCGCACGACTTTGCCGGATTTCATTGACAAACTCGCGGCGTTTAACCAATTGCTCTTTGCTCAGGTTAGCTCCCTC
>JBBRJI010000196.1:0-8936 GCA_038219625.1 Pirellulales bacterium
AAACTGATACTTCGAGCAAATGTCACTAGCTGCGTAGATGCGTGCGTTGGTGGTCTGCATGTTGTCGTTGACCTTCACTCCTTTTTTGTCAAAGTCAACGCCTTCCAAGTTCAAGTTTTCAATGTTCGGTGCCCGCCCGACGGCAACCAACAACTGGTCGATGGGTTCGTCATAACTCTTACCATGCGACTCAACCGTCAGCCGAATCCCGCCGTCGTTCTTGATCTCAAGGTTCTGACCACAGCAAAGCAACGTGACGCCCGCGCCCGTAATCGACTTATGCACGATCTCGGCGGCCTCACGATCCTCTTTGGTTAGAATGCCGTGTTCCGATTCGACCAAGAATACTTCCGAGCCAAGTAACGCGAACGTCTGGGCCATTTCGCATCCGATTGGCCCTGCGCCAATGATGCCCAAGCGTTTCGGGAGTTTGGTTAACGAGAACACGGATTCGTTGGTCAAATAGTCGACATCGCTAAGTCCCTTTATCGGCGGTGCCGCTGCTCTGGCTCCCGTCGCAATCACGGCCCGTTTGAACTTCAACATCGTCCCTGCGACATCGATCGTTTCGGAGTCGACGAATCTCGCTTGTCCAAAGTAGACGTCGACACCAAGATTGCTGAATCGATCAGCCGAATCGTTGTCGCTGATCTTCGCCCGTAGTTTCCGCATTCGCTCCATCACGCCTGCGAAGTCAACTCGGACGCCATCAGGAACATGAATCGAGAAGGCCCCTGCATTCTTGACGGTCGCGGCGACGCGAGCAGAGGATTCTGCCACTCCGGCGGATGAACGTTCGCTTCGAGCTTTTGATTGTGTTCGTCGCGTGGTTGAAGTTGGATCAGATCAGTCATCTTATCTTGGTTTCCTTTGCGCCTTCGCGCCTTTGAGTGTGGATGATTTAGAGACTCGAAGCATCACGCAAAAGCGTGAAGCGTTCTGGCGTTTCGGTGGCCGCGGCGTGATCGCTTACATCCGCACCGCTCGGGACTATCGGCTCCATGTCGCAATCCTCACAGTTGCATCGGTACCGACTGATAAAAGAAACTATCCGCTTGATGGCGAGCGGCAGGACACCGATCGCTACAAATGCGACAACCAATTGCCAACTTAGCACGCTTCCCACGCCCTCTTCGGCCAACTTTGTCAGACTGGGCACCGTGGAACCGGCATAGACATAAGCGGCGGTTCCAGGCAACATACCGATTTGACTTACCCACCAGAAAGTACTGGCGCGAACTTTCGTTAGGCCCATGACGAGATTGACCACAAAAAACGGCACGGCAGGAACGATTCTCAGTGTGAACAAATAGAATGCACCTTCTCGCTCGAACGCCTCATTGATTCGAGTGAGTCGGTCCTGCATTTTACTTTGGACCCAATCTCGCAGTAGATAACGACTGAGGAGGAAGGCAACCATAGCGCCCCCAGTGGACCCAAAACTCACAACGAGTAAACCTTCCCAAAAACCGAAGTACCAGCCGTAGGCCAGCGTCAAAATCGCAGCGCCCGGCAAGGACAAGCCAGCCACGGCAACGTAAATAGCAACACCAGCCATCGCCGCTAGCATTGGGAAATCCACTTGCCATTGCCGCAACTGCGATTCCTGGCTGGCGAGGTAGTCGACAGACAGCGCTTCACGAAACTGCAAATACAAGGTTGCTGCGATCACAAGCACGACAGCTAGCAAAAGCAGTTTTTTGATCCAAGGGCGGGTGTTTCCTGGTTCGCTGGGGATTGTGTCTGGCTCAATCATTTCCTCATCCTTATTTGTTCACGTAAGCAAGGGGCAGGATAAAATCTACCTGTAAATTGGGTGGCACGCTCTAAGGCACGTTCGGGCGTGTGAAGTGTCAGTTGCGTTGGACCTCAAATCCACGCTCCACGCTCATCGCTAACGCTCTGAGAGGCTGTGAATTTTTTTAATCCAAAGAAAGTACCCATCACACTCCGTGTGATGTTGCCTCAAAAACCAAAGGTTTTTGAACTGCGGAAATCACACGGAGTGTGATTGGTACTATAAAACCACAGCCTCTGAGCGTACCACGCGTGCCCAAATAAATTTTGTTCACACAGGAATGTCGTTCAAGTGCATGATCCCTTACAGAAATCAGCGAAATCGTAATCAAGTTAGGACACAACGACCCGCTTACAACGCCTTTTCCTGGGAAAACAAGCACAACCCGGAATTTGAGGAAATCTTGCCTGCCAATTGTAAGGCTTAGGGGACAAGGTCGACAATCTCATAGAAACATGCTCGGTGTTAGCAATCGCACAGATGCGGAGCATTGCAATCCCTAAGATTCGAACGCAGTACATCGGTGCAAGCAAATCCAAACGTTGTGAAGGCGGTCGGTAGTTGGCCAAGTTACCAGGAGAAAGAAATGAATAGGACGGATCTGAACAAGCATTTGCTTGTTGGTTTTTGTTTTGCCGTATTTGGCGGCGTATTTGGCATTGTCGCCTCAGCCCGCACTACAGCGGCTGATGTAATGGTCGGGACGAGCGTTCCGGCCAGTCAGCAAGTTGCACTCAATCGCATTGATCATGCCAACTGGAATGCACTGTTACAGAAATACGTTGACCAGCAGGGGATGGTCCAGTATGCGGCGTGGAAGCGGAGCGCGAGCGACTTCCAAGCACTCGATCAATACTTGCAATTGCTGTCGCACTCAAACGGCCAGGGCACGAAGGAAGAGCAACTTGCGTTCTGGATCAATGCCTACAACGCTGTAACAGTAAAAGGCATTCTCAAAGAATATCCAACGAGCAGCATTCGCAACCATACTGCCAAGGTTTTTGGTTACAACATCTGGAAGAATTTGAAACTAATAGTTGGTGGTAAGCCTGTTTCGCTGGATGAAATGGAACACCAAGTGCTTCGAAAAATGGGGGAACCAAGAATCCATTTTGCAATTGTATGCGCATCCATAGGCTGCCCACGTTTGCTCAATGAAGCCTATATCGCCGATCGACTTGATGAGCAGCTTACATTGAATGCAAAGGCGTTTTTTGCGGATCCGAGCAAATTCCGTTACGATTCCAAATCCGGAGTCTTCAATATGTCGCCGATTCTCGAATGGTTTGGCGAAGATTTTGGAAGCTCCCAAGGTTTGCAGCTTCAGAAAGTCTCATCTTGGCTGCCAGACTCTGCGGCACAGCAAGCGGCTGCGTCAGGAAAAGGCAAGATGAGTTTTGTCGATTACGACTGGGGTTTGAACGACAAAAAATAGACTTTTGGTCAACAATCTACCATCAGTGTGATCAGCAACACACTCAAGGTAGTCGCGTTGTGCCGATGAGAAAGATGGAACTATCTCAACATTGGCGTTGTAGGCTTGAGCGGGGCATCGCGAGATTACTCCGTTCAGGCCAGTTCAGCGCCGCAATCAAAAAGGAATCTCATGAAGAACAAATATCAATTTGCCGCGTGTGCAGGTGGGTCGGGAACTCGATCCGCTCCAATGATGCAAGGGTCAGGGTCAAGGTAACTCTTATGCAGCAGTTCGAACAGTGGCGTTTTACGTAAGTGAGCTTAACTAAATGCTAGGGTTTCCCATGATTATGCAAGTGATCCGTCGTCGCGACGATGAACGTCAATTAGCTTTATGCGATGAATGCGACATGCTCGCACGCACAGTTGTCATTATCCCGGCAAGGAACGAGCAGCTTTCAATTCAACAGGTTTTGGATGACCTGCCTGACGTCGCAAGAGTTATCGTCGTCAACAATGGTTCAAGCGATGCAACACCTACTATTGCCCAAAACGCTGGAGCTTACGTTGTCGACGAGGACATTCCAGGATACGGCCGCGCATGTCGTTCCGGTCTGGCCGCTTTGCGGAGGCTCGTCCGTTTGGGCGAGAAAGGCGACTCAAGTGGTTTGGCGATTCGTCCAAGCTATGTCGTCTTCCTCGACGCTGACTTCAGCGATCACCCGGAATTGCTGCCAACGCTGGTAAAGCCGATACATTCGGGAATTGCAGATTTCGTCCTAGGGTCGCGATTGCTAGGCCAGCGAGAACCTGGCGCTATGCCGATTCAAAGTGTCCTCGGAAACAAACTCGCATGTTTGCTCATGCGAGTAATCTGGGGAGGTCGCTATTCCGATTTGGGGCCATTTCGTGCCATTCGATATGAATCCCTGAGGAGTTTGCAGATGAAGGACACCAACTTTGGCTGGACGGTCGAGATGCAGATCAAAGCAACTCGGGCTAAACTGCGAACACTTGAGATCCCAGTTCCGTATCGTTGCCGAATTGGGAAAAGTAAGATCAGTGGAACCATTTCAGGGACTATTCGCGCCGGCTACAAAATCTTGTTCACCATTGCAAAATACGCAATGCCGTTTAACCACGCGGGCAACGCCGGCAAAGTCCCGCGCGCTTAACCAACCAACTTGGACGCGGCCCGATGGGCACGCGGTTAAACGAATGCACTCTATTTTGGCCGTCATTCAACTGGCAATCTACGGTGCCATCGCTTGGTTGTCTCCGCAGTTTGATTTCTATGCACAGGAAGTTGATCGTCCTCTCGTGACGGTCGTTTGCCTTCTGTTATTTAACTTCGTTTTGCACCTGTGGTCGCTTTCGCTCTATCTCAAGCTTCCTGACTCCACAAGGCTTGGATGGCGGATCGTGCTTATCGGTCTGCTGATGCGAGCGATTCTTATCGGTTCAACTCCAATTCAAGAAGTCGACATCTATCGGTACATGTGGGATGGAGTGGTCGTCACGCAGGCAATCAGCCCGTTCCGTTATCCGCCCTTGGCGATCGCCGACGAAGAGCAACTGGCAATTGAAAGCGATGTCAATACGCTTCGCAGCGTGGTTGCAAGTGATGCTGGCATTCGTGAGGTATTGCACCGCGTTCACTACCCAGAGCTTCCGACCGTTTATCCACCAGCAAGCCAGCTTGTTTTTGCTGCTGCAGCAATGGTCACACCGGGGCACTCCTCGGTAGCAACTCGATTACTGATCATGAAATCATGGATTGTCGCGTTTGACCTAGCTTCACTGGGGTGCATATGGCTACTGCTACGCCACTTCGGTAAGCACACCGCCTGGTTGATCGCATGGGCTTGGTCGCCACTGGTTCTCAAGGAATTCGCCAATAGCGGTCACCTTGACTCGATAGCGGTCTTCTTTACTTTGGCTGCTACTTGTTTGTTGTTGACGCGTTCAACGAGGATGAGCATGTGCGCGAGCGGCTTGATGATGGGACTTGCCATTGCATCCAAGCTTTACCCGGTGTTGTTACTACCGCTGTGGACCATCTCCTATTCGAGGCAATCAGGCTGGCTGAGGACCGTTCGACTAATAACTGTCCGATCTGTACGTAGCGGAAGTCGCCAAGACTTTCGGATTCCGCGGTTGCCGAACCTCTTGGCGAGTTCCGCTACGACAATAATTGATCGATCGGTCCTTAGGGGTTTGCAATTGTCAACCGTGGCTCTATTAGCCAGCTTCATCTTTCTCCTCCCGATGTTTTGGAATCAACCCGCAGCTAAGCCACAATCTGGTATGTCTGATACAAGCGCTGCTAGTCAAAGTCCACTCCAAGGCCTGAGTACATTTCTCACTCGTTGGGAGATGAATGACTTGCTTTTCATGATTATCGAGGAGAACATTCGACCAGCCGGACACGCTCCTGAGCAGCCAGCACTTTGGTTCGTCGTAGTTCCTGATCAATTGCGACAAGCGATAACAAAGCAGTTGGCGATCTGGTCCGGGCAGCCCGAGGAGCGAATTCCATTCATGGCTACCCGGGTTATAACGGCGATGTTCTTCGCGGCCGTGATGTGTTGGCTAGCTTTGCGAGCTTGGCGCGAGCCTCATCAATTGCCCCAGTGGATTTTCCTCGCTTTGGCCTGGTTTTGGTTTCTAGCACCGACGCAAAATCCTTGGTATTGGTGCTGGGCTTTGGCGTTTGTGCCGTTCGCGAAATCACGGCTGTGGTTGGCAGTTTCGGGGCTGAGCTTGATTTACTATTTGCGTTTCTGGTTTCTTTACCACGCACAGAATCAGGAAGTCCTAGGCAGTAGCTTTCGCGGTACGGCTTTCTTCGATTTCGTCGTCGTTTGGCTCGAGTTTGGCCCGTTTCTGTTGCTTCTGGCCCTCGCCGCAATTGGCCAGTGGCGAAAAAGTTTTACTAAAATTGGCAATGGCGTGTAAGCATGTCTCGTGTCATACGACAACCTTATATGCAGCCAACCGGGGTCCTTTCAAATCGCGAGTCGACCAGGAACTACACCGGCCATTAAAATGACACAATCAATATAGGAGACCCAAATCGATGAGTAGGACTCAAGAAGAGCCCAGCGAAGTAGCAGAAGCCAGCGTGTACCGCCGGTATGCCGCCGCCGCCAATCAAAGAGAAGCCGCATTGTGTTGCCCAGTCGAATACGCCGCGGACTTTCTTTCTGTGATACCAGACGAAGTGATTGAGCGGGACTACGGTTGTGGTGACCCCACACCCTATGTGAAGCCTGGTGATACGGTGCTTGATCTCGGCTCCGGTGGTGGGAAACTCTGCTTTATTGCTGCTCAAGTTGTCGGCGCGGAGGGACGCGTCATTGGCGTTGATTGCAATCGTGAAATGTTGGCGCTTGCCAGAAAGCACGCGCCGACTGTCGCAGAGCGAATCGGGCATGCTAACGTCGAGTTTAGGTATGGCATGATTCAAGATCTTCGGTTGGATCTTACGCTGCTTGAACAAGAATTAAGCAGTCAGCCCGTTCGCAACTCGGAAGATTTTCTAAGGCTTCGGCAACTCCAAGAGGTGCTTCGTCAGGATCATCCTTTGATCGAGGACGACTCAGTGGACTGTGTCGTCTCGAACTGCGTGCTCAATCTTGTCCGACAAGAAGATCGCAAGGCGCTGTTCGCAGAATTGTTCCGTGTGCTCAAACGTGGAGGACGAGCCGCAATTAGCGATATCGTCTCCGATGAATTGGTTCCCGAGGAAATGAAACGCGATCCCGAGCTGTGGTCGGGCTGTCTCTCCGGTGCCTTTCGAGAGGATGAATTTCTAAAAGCATTTGAAGACGCTGGCTTCTATGGCATCGAGATCGCTAAACGTGCGAAGGATCCTTGGCAAACAATCAACGGTATCGAATTTCGGTCGGTAACCATTGTCGCTTATAAAGGGAAACAGGGGCCGTGCCTTGAACGCAATCAAGCAGTGGTCTATCGAGGCCCGTTCAAGAAAGTAGTAGACGACGATGGTCATATCTATTGTCGCGGCGACAGGATGGCCGTCTGCGATAAAACGTATCAGTTGCTCTCCCGGGCACCGTACGAAGGCCTGTTCGATGCGGTAGAGCCGCGGGTCTCTATTCCATTGGAGGAAGCGGGCTCGTTCAACTGCAAACGAGCAAAGCTCCGTGACCCCCGCGAAACCAAAGGGCATGACTACGACGCTACTACCGATTCAGCCGGCCCTTGCTGCGGATTGGATTCCGATTGTTGCTAGACTCGTTTATTGGCAGGACTGAATATGATACTTAAAACACTATACCGAACTGGAAATCCGCTTGCTTCCCCGGCAGAGCAATTGCGCATACTGCAGGATAGCCAGCGCAGCACTGCAATACCATTCAGCGATAAGCTTGGTGAGAGCGGAGTTTCCCAACTTTACCGTCGGAAGTTGACCACGCTGCAAATCAACGTCGGCAAGGTCTGCAACCAAACTTGCACGCATTGCCACGTCGACGCAGGCCCAGACCGACGCGAAAGCATGAGTTACGAAACGGCACGTCAGGTGATCGGCTTCTTAGCAAGGTCGGATGTGAAGACACTCGACATCACTGGTGGCGCACCGGAAATGAATCCTAATTTTCGAATGCTGGTCAAAGAGGCAAAGCAACTTGGGAAGCAAGTCATCGATCGCTGCAACCTAACGATTCTACTCGCCAATGGGTTTACCGATCTTCCGGAGTTCCTAGCAGAACATCAGGTGAATATCGTCGCTTCACTTCCGTGTTACCTAGAAGAGAACTGCGATGCTCAGCGTGGTAGCGGTGTGTTTGTAAAGTCCATCGAAGCCATACGCAGATTAAACGAACTTGGTTATGCACAGCCGAGTTCAAATCTGCATCTGGACCTCGTCTACAATCCAACGGGTTTGGGGCTTCCGCCAGAACAGCAGAAGCTGGAGGCCTCCTACAAGACTGAACTTGATAACCGATTTGGTATCCAATTCAACAACCTGTATACCATCACCAACATGCCGGTTAGCCGATTCCTGGACGATCTTTTGCGACGTGGCAAATACGAAGAGTACCTGGAAAAGCTAATCAATAGCTTTAACCCGAGCACGATCCATGACCTAATGTGCCGATCGCTTCTGCTCTCGGTCGACTGGAACGGGTTCATCTATGACTGTGACTTTAATCAAATGCTCGATCTTGCGATCACCGATGGAGACGACCGGGTTCATATCTGTGCGCGACGTACTCGGGGTCTTTGATTGGCGTGGGATTGACGGGGACATAGTGGCCGGTGAAGACTTGTCGCGGCGCGTGGTCGGATCCGTTTGCTTTCGCGTCAGGATCGCAGTTGAGCGTTTCCATGAGCGAGTAGTTTGCCAACTTTGCAAGGTCGTCAAGCGTCGCGATGGTTGGGGAGGTTCCCTGGAACAGTCGATTTGTCATAGCTCTACTCCGGACTCATGGCGCGGGTAGAACGGCTGCTTCCCCGCTGCTTTTTTCGTGGTAAGCACAATTTCTTCGATTCCGTCGGTAACATATACGATCGTGACTTGACCAAAGAAAGGCGCCAGGTGGTGCCCGCAATGGCTATAGACAGAGATGCCTCGTACCTCGATGAGTTCATTGTACTCATGCGCCCCGTCTTCGAACACTTTTAGACATTCAGCCGGGTCCGTGCGTGTGCCGTGTTTCTGTTCGCTGAGCAGGAAACACGTACGTTTTACCAT
>JBBRJI010000197.1:0-8914 GCA_038219625.1 Pirellulales bacterium
GTCTTTGCCGTTTTCCAACGGTTTGCGGCGAAAAACCGCCACGACGTCCTCAACGGGAACAACATAAAGTTGATTGTCTGGTTCGAAATCGACGGGAATGGCGTTTTTTGGGTGGAACAGGATTTTGTCGTATTGCCGCAGTGGCACATTCTCATCATGCTCGACCTGGCGACTGATGGTTACGATTCTCCCCGTAATCGTTGGGATTTCCGAAGCGTCAGGTAGTGCAATTCCGCCTTTGGTTTCCCTCTTTGGCTCATCTTTTAGAACCAAAATCCGTGCACCAATAGGTTCGATGTAGTCAAACTGGGATGATTTTTTTGCCATCGACAAAGCATAGGCGACTCCCGCAAAACGGCAAGTACATTTGCACTTGCATCTAGAGGCAAAATCGTCATACTGCTGGGCTTCCCTATGAATTTGAAGGGCCGGATTCTCGGCTCGTCGACAAAACCGAATATTTGAAGCAGCGGAACGCAGCAGTAATGATTGAATCGATTGAAGTGGCCAAGCGAGACGTCCTCGGCTCGAGAGCCATGATTAAAATTCGTGAAAAAGGGCTTATCCCAGCCATACTCTACGGACACGGGCAAGAAAACGTTTGCCTGACCGTGTCTTTGGACACCGTTAACAGCTTGATCAAGCACGGGACCAAGTTGGTCACCTTGACCGGTGACGTTTCCGATACTGCACTGTTGCGTTCGGTCCAATGGAGCAGCATGGGCGATCACATCATCCATGTGGATTTTGCCAGAGTTTCCCAAACGGAAGACGTCGAAGTCGTCCTTCCGATTCGGTTGCACGGTGAAACGACTGCAGGCGGACAACTCCGCTTCGTGACCCACGAAATTCAGGTTCGTTGCTCAGCCATGAAAATCCCTGAGTATTTGCTTTGTGAAATTGGCTCGTTGCGAGTTGGCCAGTCGATTCACGTTAGCGAATTAACACTGCCCGAGGGAGCCAAAGCGATGACACCTGGTTCAGTCGTAATCGTACAGATGGCAGCGGTCGCTGGCGAAGCGGCCGCAGATGGAACAGCGTTGACCGCTGAACCGGAACTAATTCGCAAGGAAAAAGCGGCTGAAGCTGCATCGTAATGAGCGGTTTCGGTCCCTTGGTTGATCCCATCGTGGATGCCGGTATGGCGATGGTGGTCGGGCTCGGGAACCCAGGTGCGAAATACGATAGAACCCGGCATAATGTTGGTTTCGATTGCCTAAACGGTTTGCTTGCAAAAATGGGGTCGCCCGGTTTGCAAACAAAGTTCGAAGGGCAATTTACCAAAGGTCGATTTGGGCAACGGGATGTTTGCCTGGTTTGGCCCCTGACATTCATGAATTGCAGTGGACGTTGCGTTGCACAGTTCGCTCGATTCTACAAAATCGAAACACAGAATATTTTAGTGATTTGCGATGACTTGAGTTTGCCACTTGGTAAACTCAGGGTTCGCAAATCAGGATCAAGCGGCGGCCAGAAAGGGCTCAACGACATAATTCAATCCTTGGGAACACAAGATGTTCCAAGGCTGAGGATCGGAATCGATCCAACGCCCCAGCACTGGGAAACAACGGATTATGTTCTGAGCAAATTCTCGACCTCCGAACGGGCGATTGTGGATGATGGACTTTTAAAGGCCGTCAATGCAGTTGCAAGTTGGCTAGATCATGGCATTGACGTGGCGATGAACGATCACAATCGTGAAATGCCACCGCCGAAAAGCAAATCATAACAAACAGTATCACCCAGGTTCATTCACCAGTATTTGGATCAGTTTTCAGGAGTTCATACGTTGGTTACCGGAATTTACGAGTGCTTGTTCCTTTTCGACAGCAATCACTACGCACGCGACGCAAGCGGTGTTGCAGGTTCGGTCGATTCCATGATCGGCGATGTCGGCGGGGAAATCTTGGTCACCCGACTTTGGGCTGAACAACGACTTGCATATCCAATCAAAGGGCATCAAAAGGGGACCTATTGGCTTGCATACTTCAAGCTGGATACCTCCAAGCTCAAAGAATTGAATCGCGCTTGCCAACTAAAGGAAAGCCTGCTTCGATTCATGTTCACCCGAATCGATCCACGACTCATCGACGCTTTGGTCGCACACGCTCAAGAAAAGGTAGTGGTGCCAATCGATGTTGTCCTAGAGAAACAAGCGGTAGGCGTTGGCGTGGGTGCCGACGATGAAGAAGATATCGAAGCTGAAGACGAATAAGACGTTCGCGGGCAGCTCAATCGTTTCAACATAGGTCGAGGGTCCATCATGGCTAGCTACAATAGAGTTATTCTGCTTGGCAATTTAGCGAGAGATATTGAATTGCGGTACACAACAACCCGCATGGCGGTTTGTCAAAATGCAATCGCCGTTAATGATCGACGCAAAAATGCAAGCGGTGAGTGGATTGATGAAACATCGTTTGTCGATGTGACCTTTTTCGGAAGGACCGCTGAAGTCGTCAGCGAGTACCTCTCCAAAGGCTCACCGATTTTTGTCGAAGGTCGTCTGAAACAAGACACTTGGGAAAAAGACGGCCAAAAGAGAAGTAAGCTTTACGTGATTGTCGACAGAATGCAATTGCTCGGCGGCAAAACCGACGGCAAAAACGGCGAGTCTAAATCACAAGCGAAAACCGGGAATACACGATTCGTGGATTCCGCACACGACGGGCCTGGAGTCATGCACACCGGAGGAAATTCCGAAATGCACGTTTCCGAGGTTGGGGAAGATGTCTACGTCAACGAAGACATGCCCTTTTAACAACAAACCATCACCACCCTAACACGATGACTTTTTTCGGATCGAAGTTTTAAAATGGCACCTACCAAAAAGAAGCGAGTCCCTCAATTCCCACGATTGCCCAAAGGACCTAATGGCGGTATCCAATTGATGCTGATCCAAAATGTCGAATACTTGGGCAAGTCGGGGCAAGTAGTGGAAGTGAAGCCGGGATACGCTAACAATTTCTTGATCCCTGAAGGCTTGGCCATTGTCGCTACCGATCACCACAAAAGAATGGTGGAAAAACACCGAGCCAAACTGCTCGACATCGAAAAGCAACGGCTTGTTTCACTTCGCACGCTGGCGGACCAAATCTCCAAGCAATCGATCAACGTCGAAGCCAACGCGAACGACGAAGGTCACCTCTACGGCAGCGTAGGCGCCACCGAAATCGTCGCAGCCCTGAAAGCCAACGGCTATCACATCTCGGCTGACCAAGTCAAACTGGAAGGCGTGCTGAAAGAACTCGGACTGTACACGGTCAAGATTCAGATGCATCAAGAGATTGCGACCGAACTCAAGGTTTGGGTCGTCCCAACCGCAGCACACTAAAGCATGCTGCCTCGCGAAGAGTTTATCGAACAAGCTTACCTTTTTCGAGTGCTCGCCGAACGATTAGGACAAGACATGACGCTCCAAGATCTCTTGGAGCAATGCCGATTCGAAGTGCTGGCTACAACCAAACTGCCGATGGCAATTGGTTTTCTTTGTACCGAGCTCAAGCACTGTGGAATTCTAGCGGAAGGCATGAAGCGCCTAAGTCATTACTTCACCCCATTTCAGACGTTTATAGTCGAGCAGTCGGAACTCGATAGCGGTCGCTTCGACTTCCAAACCGCACTCAATGTCCTTCGTTTTGAAGCGGAGTACCGAGCCAAATCCGACAACCGGCAGGGCTTCTTCTTCTACCAATTTGAAGTGCTGTGCCGAAACCGGTTGAACTACGATCAAGGGCTGAAGGCGATGAGTGACGACCCGCTGTATTCGCCTGAATGGCGAGACTGGATCCTGATCGTTCGCAAGCAGTTGGGGATCGTCGAGATCGCTGACTTGATCTATGGCCGCAGCGAGGAGTTTGTGCACTATCGCAAGCGTCATTTAGGGGAAGACGCGGAAGCGGAGTACCCCATTTTGTTTGGCGAGCGCGAGGGCAAAATCGCCTTCGCAAATCGCCGCAAAGAGCCCCTTTTCTTGTTCGCGGCCATGCATCGTCATCTAGGCTACCCGGCGGTCCCTCGCAGGCAAATTCAGGACACGACCATAGAGATGATTCCGCAAATGCACCGCCGGATCGAACGACTGGAGCAACGGCTCAAGTTCTTGGAGGAGGAGCAGCGGCAAGGGATCGATATCACGAAGTTCTACGGCGGCCAGAACAAGAAACCTGTCATTAATCTAGATGGTTTAGATGATTTTCCGTAGGTCAGTCGCTCCGCCTACGTAGGCCAACGATCAAAACATGCCCGCGATATCGCCAACTCTAGCCGGGCTCTGTACCTAGCTAAAACCTTCTTCCATGCTAAATTTGGGGGTAGCGGAACTCGCCAAGAGTTTCGGAGGTTAGGACGAATCCACTCGGATTTACCTCTTGAAGTCGCCGAAAGCCTACGCGGCTTCCGCTACGCAAGAACCCAAACCTTAGGCCGCTATCACGTTGATTCAAACGCTTCCATCTGTTCTTGCAATTCGGCCCAACGCATTTCCGCCGTTTCCAATTCAGTCGTTACCTTCGTCAGCTCTTCATGCAGTTTCATCGCCGCAATCGCTTCGGTGGATTGCATGAGCTGGTCGTTCAACAACTTCTTCTGAGCGTCCAGCTTTGCAATCGTCTTTTCAAGTTGCCCGACTTCTCGCTTGACCGACCGATCGTCCTCGATGATGTTCTTGCTGGCGTTGCCACCTTTGCGATTCGGTGTCGCTAGTGATGTGTGGCCGCGATCTTTGGGAGGTGGGGGTACCTTTACTTTGGAGGTGGCTGCGGGCTTGTCATTGGCTTTCGGGCTGGTCCCTTTTCGTTCGCTCTCGACGTTGTCGATTTCCTTATTCACCATGTAGAGGTAGGAGTCGTAATCCCCCCGGTAGTTCACGACCGTGCCGTCTTTGACTTCGACGATGCTCGACGCCACGCGCTTCATGAAGTGACGATCGTGCGAGGTGAAGATGACCGTCCCTTTGTATTCGATCAGAGCATTGGCTAAGGCTTCGACCGTCTCGACGTCCAAATGGTTACCGGGTTCGTCCAAGACTAAGATGTTGCATTTGCTCAGAAGGAGAGCAGCCATGCAAAGTCGGGCGCGCTCACCACCACTTAAGACCGGGATCTTTTTCTTAACGGCACTGCCGCGAAACAGCATGGCTCCGGCGACATCCAGAATCGTCTGGTTTTTGGTCCCTGGGATGGCTTCGTACTCTAGGTATTCAAGCACTGTTTTGCGTTCAGGCAAGCTGCTGTAAACGTGTTGCGCGTAAGTGCCAATCTCACAGCCGAAGCCCCATTTGACTTCTCCGTGCAAAGCCGGCAGAGATTGCACCAGAGTTCGCAGCAACGTCGTCTTGCCCTGGCCGTTGTCACCCACGATAGCAGCCCGCGAACCATGCTCGATTTCCAGGTCGATCCCCTTGGCGACAGCATGGTCACCGTAGCCGATAGTAAGGTCCTTACAGCGGACGGCTGGCCCCTTGCGAGGTTCCACCATTGGCGCTCGAACGGTTGCACGAGCTTGCTCCCCTTGAACTTCTCTGAACTCCAGCTTGCCGAGCATTTTTTCTTTGGACTTGGCGCGGGTCGCGGTGCTGGCGCGGGCACGGTTCTTGTCAATGAACTCTTGTAACTGTTTTCGTTTGGCTTCGTTGGCGGAGTTGACCCGTTGGTCGTGTTCGCTGAGCTCCTGCTGATAGACGAGGAAGTCATCGATCTTGCCAGGGTACATGGTCAGTTTGCCCATCGACAAGTCGAGCGTGACATCGCAGGTTGCGGTCAAGAATGCCCGGTCGTGGGAAACGATCAAACAGGCTTCATGGAAATCGCGTAGGAAGTGCTCAAGAAGGATCTGGGTGCGCAAGTCGAGGAAATTGGTCGGTTCGTCCAGCAGCAACAGGTTGGGTTCGTGTAGAAGCAACGCGGCCAGCTTTACGCGTGTTTGCCAACCACCGGAGAGTTCGCCAACGGGGCCATCGAGGTATTTTCCTTTTAGCTCGAACTGGCCACCCACTTCGCCGCATTTCCAGTCGGGTTGTCCGCTGTCCCGCATCATGAATTCGAGGGACGTTTCGCCAGGTAGGAATGGGTCGTGTTGGCGCAGGTAACCGATGTTGAGCTTCGGGTGTTTAATGATTTGTCCAGTATCGAGCTCTTCGTCCCCGAGAATGCATCGGAGCAGGGTGGATTTACCCGCCCCGTTTCGACCGACGAATCCGACTTTGGTATCGCTCATGATGGTGCATTCCGCATCTTCCATCAAAATCTGGTCACCGTAGTGTTTGGAGGCATTTCGAATTTGCAACAGGACGGACATAGCAACCGGGGAAAAGCGAGGGATCAGGACAAATCAACTTAGCGTTCAAATCCGCTTGTGATATGTTATCAACAGGCTCGAAAGATACCAAGGAGAACTATTGGCCACATGAGCGAGATATCACATTCAGTCACCGAATTGATCGATCAGTTGGGCAAGTTGCCTGGCATCGGTCGCAAGACGGCGGAGCGCCTCGCCTACCACCTGTTGCGAGTCCATGAATCGGAGGCGTTTGCGCTATCGGACGCCATCCGTCACGTGCGAGAAAACGTTCGTTATTGCTCGGTTTGCTACAATTTGGCCGAAGGAGAACTGTGCGGAATATGCATGGACTCCCGGCGAGATTCGTCGCTGTTATGCATTGTAGAACAGCCTCGCGATTTGATTGCCTTGGAGCAGTCGGGGGTTTTCAAGGGTCTTTATCACGTGCTGCTGGGAAGGATTGCTCCGTTAGAAGGAATCGGGCCAGATCAACTCACCATCGACGCGCTCGTGGAACGAGTCCGGAACGGGAACTTTTCCGAAGCCATTATGGCCACCAACCCGAATGTCGAGGGGGATGGAACAGCCCTTTTCATTTCGAACCAACTCGACGAGTTTCCAATCGAGCTGACTCGTTTAGCCCGCGGCGTCACCAGCGGTAGCGTCCTTGAATTTACCAACAAAGAAATCCTTGCCGATGCGCTCAGCGGGCGGCAGAAACTTTAATTTGGAAATTCTGCCAAATGAGCCGTATGGAAGAGATTGTCGGTGAAAAAAGGGTTGTCGAAGCGACCATTCTCTGGCTTGAAAAAGTTGTCATCGGGCTCAACCTCTGTCCGTTTGCGAAAGCAATTCACGTCAAGAATCAGATCCGCTACGTTGTAAGTCACGCTAGCCAGGGTGCTGTTTTGCTGGATGAGCTGAAACGAGAATTGCAACTATTGGTTGCCACCGATCCGGAGCAAATTGAGTCTACATTGTTGATCCATCCGAGGGTTCTGGAGGACTTCGTTGAATACAACGCTTTTCTAGCGGACTGCGATTTGGCCCTCGAGGAACTCGAGCTGGATGGCGTTGTGCAAGTTGCGACCTTTCATCCGCAATATCAATTTGCGGGTACGAAGATCGATGACGTGACGAACTACACCAATCGATCGCCGTTCCCAATGCTGCATTTATTGCGAGAAGCAAGCGTTACGCGGGCTGTGGAGTCGTTCCCGAATGTGGAGTCGATTTACCAGAAGAACATCGAGATGCTAAAGAAGCTTGGGAAAGCAAGAATGGAAAGGCTGTTTCGCGTCTGATGATTAGTCCAAGCATGCCGTCGGCTTTATGCCGAGGGTTCTGACCTTCTGTTCTAGGCCTGGCGCTTGCGATTTGACCGGAATCTTTTCAAGCCGAAGCCGCCCATGGCTAAACCGACCAACGCCATAGTAGATGGCTCTGGCACTGCAGTAAGGGAAAATGCGTTGAAACTCGAACCAACCGCGGTTGAAATCACTGGCCCGGCTGGATTTTCAATAAGAAAAAACCCTGCATCATTTGGAGGTGCAGGGTTGCCGGGCAGTATGCGATAGGTTGTCGTCAAAGCAGAAGTAATCGTGTAGTTCGTACTGACGATCCCTGTGAAACTCACGGAGCCGATCAAGGTATTAGTTGATTGGCCTACTCCAATCACAGTGTTGAACGGGTCGATGTTTGGGTTCATGAAATCCGCAGGCCCACCGCCTCTGAACGTTACTACATTACCGACAACCGTCGGTCCAGGGTTGTCGAGGCCTCTCCAATTCGAACCGGATTGGCCAGCGGCTACGTTTATAGGCGCGACCTGCGTCGCGGCGACGTTCAACGGCGAATTGTTGATCGCTAGAGTAAAACCGTACGCACCAATCGCTTGAGTTCCCGAAACTGCAGAGGCGTAGACATCGAACGAAAAGTTTATGGCTTCAGGCCCACTTGTTCGGTTATAGGTCACAATGATCGAAGCGTTGCCCACGGATTGAAAAACCATTGCGCAAGCAAGCAACCCTAAAAGTTTTAGGCATTTCAAGTGCATTGAATCATCCAAGTTAGCAGGGATTGAGAGGTTTTCGAAGAATGGGTAAGTCTAGTTGGAATTTTTGTGGATCCAACGATTTAATCCGCTAATTTCCAATTGTTTCTCCGGAAAACTTAGCACTTGAATTGATTGATTCGTACCCAAGAATCTTAGCGGCACAGAGCAATAACACCAAAAAATTAGGCTGCCACGAGTGGCAGCCTAATTGAATCTTTGCATCACCAATACCGACTAGGGATTCAGCGATGGTGCTGGAGGTGGTGCTGGAGCACCGCCACCGCCACTGCCCATCACTTCGGGTACCTTAGCAGGTTGACTACTTTTGTTGTAATCGGCTGGAAGCGACGATTCGGAGCTTGCTCCGCAACCCAACAGTCCGCAACTCATCAGTCCACAGCCCAACAAAATCAAAAACATTTTCTTCATAGAGAATTCGCTACTTTCTTCGTGGTAATTAGTTGTCTAGATTGGCAACATTGCCATCCTGCATCGCCGAAACCCTTTGATAGGTGGTGTTGTCAATGGAGTTTGCAATATTGCGAACCGAACCATCGGCCATGGCGACGTTGATGAGGCCGG
>JBBRJI010000198.1:0-8888 GCA_038219625.1 Pirellulales bacterium
CAGCCGACTTTGGGATGTATTTGAGCAAAAGCATGGTTGTTGTGCATCGACGGCTCAAGTGCCACGACCGTCTCGAATGGTACGAGCAGAAGTCGATCGTTGCGAGCAATCTGCGTGTATTCCGCCGCTTCGGTGAGAATGAAGCTCGACTTAGTCGACTTAGTCGCCTTTCGCTACGCGAAAGTGCGTGATGCAGCGCACTTTCGCCGAGCGAAAGGCGACGAAAACCCTACCGCTCGATGAGTCCTTGTTCCTCGGCCCAGATTCGGATCGCGCGAAGTGCAGACGGAGATATCGTTTCTTCGATTTCCTCGTATTCTTCGGGAAGTCCCGTTTTGCTCGTCTGCAGCAAATGGTTCAGGCTCGGGAGGATTTCTAACTGGGCCTCTAGATTCTGATTGCGTCCTATTGCCCGCAGGATTTTTGCGCGATTCATGTCGGGCAGCACTTGTACATCGTTGCTACCCCAGATTGCTAGTGTAGGGCATCGCAGCATCATCCAAGTGGGTGTTGGGTCGAAGGTCAAAAAAAACCGAAACCATGGCATCCGCAGTTGCTGAAATTGACCTTCGATTTGGTAGGTAAGGTCTTTTCGAACCTGATCAAGATCAACGTTTGGATTTTGCGATTGAGCAACCGACTTGAGACTGTCCCAATTCTGTTTGATTGCATTTTGGATATCGCGACGCATGGTCGTTTCATCGGTAAAATAGCCAGTTGCGATGTCTTGCAATTTCCCCTGTAACGCCAATGTGGCTTTTCGACTGGCTTCGCTCATGCCTTGCAGTTCGGAAATGCGGTCGATTTGCGACTTGAGAATTTGCGAGCCTGCAACACCCGGTGGAGCAAGCAGGATTAAGAATGCGATCCCCGGTTCCCATACAGCCGCCATTGGACCTACCAGTGCCCCTTCGCCATGTCCAAGCATCCCAATTTTTAAGGGGTCTATTTCAGGAATGGTTTTGGCGTGTTTCCAAACTGCAATCGCATCTTTGGCGAAATCTTCTGAAGTGGAATTCAAAAAGTCTCCAGTACTTTCGTCAACGCCGCGATCATCGAAGCGAAGCGAAGCGATGCCGTTTTCCGCAAGAAAATGTGCAATCGCTTGGAACGGCTTGTGACGACCCATGGTCTCGTCACGATCTTGTGGGCCGCTACCGGTGAGCATGATCACGGCAGGGAATTTTCTCCGATTCGAATTGTCCAAAACCTTCGGTAAAGTAACGGTGCCAGATAACTTGATCCCTTTTTTCGAAACGTCCATTTCTTTTTCCTTTGCCTTGATTCCTCCGTAGCTCACCTCAAAAGGGCTTTCCGTAAAAAACGCCGATGAAACAAACTCTCTGCTCGATGGCGGGACTGGCGTCTCGCCTTTCTGATTCAACGGGTTTCCCGTCTCAAGGACTCTGGGCAACTCTGGCTTCTCGGCAGCGGAAGCGGTGGGCATCTTTTTGCTTGGCGAATCGTCGGACTGCAGTTTCATTATGAGGGGCAGTTGAAGAGGACCTCGAATAAAATGACCTTCCAATTCGTTGCCGTCTTCGTTCAACTTGGCCAAGAATTTGAACTCAGCGGATTTCATTTCGAACGTCGTCATGCCATTTTCGCCAAGAGTGACTTCGGTTGGGATCCCAATGGCTTTTTCTGACAACGAGTCAAAGAGCAACCTTGGCGCGTCGGCAGTTGCGTACGGTGGTTTGGAATAAACACGAAAGCGATAATCCATCTTGCGAAATTTCATGTCGAGTGTTCCACGCCATATTGAATCAGCCCCCAAATTTTCGCGTGTCCCCAACGGAAGCGAATCGACTCTTCGCATCGACAGCGGTACCTTAATGCCGTTTTGCTCAAAGACACCTACGACTTGATCGGCGGCGGATTGCATGCCAGCGTAGGTGG
The DNA here is from genome assembly GCA_038219625.1 of Pirellulales bacterium. Taxonomy (GTDB): domain Bacteria; phylum Planctomycetota; class Planctomycetia; order Pirellulales; family Pirellulaceae; genus JBKCUI01. The sequence goes on from JBBRJI010000198.1 coordinate 1,900, forward strand.
CTGGATTCTTGACATCGATTGGATTTTCGACGGTAAAGAGCCAAGCTCCATCCGAGCGAATCTGAAACTTGCTGAGAGGAAGTTCTTTGGCCGTTTCATCGGGGTTGATGAGGAAACCCGAGGTTGCTTTCCCTTCCTTGTCGCGCTGAACACGCAAAACGGTTCTCAATTGCTGATTTGGCGTCTCATACCAGCCAAACCAAGTTTCGGTTTGCGGTTCGGAAACTTGAATGCTCGGATCGCTCGTTTGCGAAAATGCAATCGAGGACGTCAATGACAGAATGAAAGCTAGAATCAAAGAGCTTATTTGAGTCGCCTTTGACTTCGCGGAGGTTGTAAGAGTCGCGCTCGTGGCAGAGTGGGAAAGCGGCGAGTGGGTAAGCATGACAAAGGTCCAACTAGAAAAACTTTTCGAGGCACAACAACGGCAGACGACCCAATTGTAACAACAATAGAGTTAGACAATACCGCTAGCCCATCCGTTCGGGGCTTAACCCCGACGGATGCGTTTTGGCGTACTACAAGTGGGCGTCACAACTCCCGTTCCCCTCGGCTTTGCCCGCCTCCGGCAGGCAAGCGGGCTGTTGATTTAATAGGTTTCGCCGAAATAGGGCAACTTTGGAAACCCGAAGCGTGAGCGAGTGGACGCATATCGTCCCTCACTGACGTGTCGGGTTACTAAATCGACAAGTCCCAAAGCCGATGGGAACGGGTCGATTTGCGAGTGCCGACCGTTAGTACGCCAAAACAAGGTTGGTGGGGGACAAGCCAGCTTGCTGAGTTTTCTCGGTGGGGACCACCGAGCCACATTAGTCGACGACTTTGGCGTCGATCCACTTCATCAAACTGCGAAGCTGATGGCCAACTTTTTCGATTTGATGCTGTCGCTCGAGTCGGCGCGAAGCCTTGAAGGCTGGTGCACCAGCTTTGTTTTCGAGAATCCATTCGCGTGCAAACTTGCCTGTTTGGATTTCCTTGAGAATCTTCTTCATCTCAAGCTTGGTTTCGGCGGTGATGATGCGTGGACCGCGTGTGTAGTCACCGAATTCAGCGGTGTTCGAAATGCTATAGCGCATGTAGTTCAAACCACCTTGATAGAGCAAGTCGACGATGAGTTTGAGTTCATGCATGCATTCGAAATAAGCCATTTCCGGTTGGTAGCCTGCTTCGACAAGCGTTTCAAAACCTGCCTTGACCAGTTCGCTTACTCCGCCACACAAAACCACTTGCTCGCCGAACAAGTCGGTTTCGGTTTCTTCGGCAATGGAGGTTTCGATCACACCGCCTCGAGTCCCGCCGATTCCCTTTGCATAGGCGAGTCCTAGCTTCTTGGTCATTTCACTTGCACCGGTACCGAGAGCGATAAGGCAAGGAACACCGCCCCCTTTGGTGTATTCGCTGCGGACCAAGTGACCGGGCCCCTTTGGAGCGACCAAAAGGGTATCAACGCCCTTTGGGGGTTCGATTTGGCCGAAGTGGATGTTGAAACCGTGCGAACACATGAGCACGTTGCCAGGAACCAAGTTCGGCCGGATGTGGGTTCGGTAAAGGTCTCCTTGGACTTCGTCGGGCAATAGCAAATTGACTAGGTCAGCTTTCTTGGTCGCTTCATCGATTTCCATCGGTTGGAAACCGTGACTGACGGCCAAATCGTAGTTTTTGCCACCGGGCCGCTGGCCGATAATTACTTTGCAACCGCTGTCTCGCAGATTCTGAGCTTGTGCATGTCCTTGTGACCCGTAGCCCAAGATGGCGATCGTCTTGTCCTTTAAGTGGGAAAGATCTGCGTCGTTGTCGTAATAGATTGTGGCTGCCATGGAGAAATCGGTTTTCAGATTGGGGGTTGGAAGGTAACGGTTTTCGCTGTGAGAATTGGCTTGGAATGGAGTCTTGGCTTCAAACCTGGGATTTGCCTAACCCCAAATTTTTACTGCTTGTCGAGTTGTCTGAGTGACTATTCACTCCTAAGTTCAGCGTCGGTCAATTCGTCGAGTTCATTTGGGTTGCTACCGCGAACCATCGCGATTCGCCCCGTGCGTACCAGTTCGAGAATGTTGTAGGGGCGCATTCTTTCGATGAAGGCTTGGATTTTGCTTTCGCGGCCAGAGATCTCGATCATCAGTTCTTCGGAACCAACATCAACCACTCTCCCGCGAAAAATGTCGACAAGTTCGCGAATTTCCGTGCGTTTGCTCCCGGTGGCGGCACCGACTTTGATCAACATAAGATCGCGTTCCACGTAGTCGCGGGAGCTAATATCCTGAACTGCGACCACCGTAACGATTTTTTCTAATTGCTTTCGGACTTGCTCCAAAACGCGGTCGTCCCCCATCACGACGAACGTCATGCGGGAAAGATTCTTGTTCTCGGTTTCACCAACAGCCAGAGAGTCGATGTTGTAACCGCGCGAGGCGAGCATCCCTGAAATATGGGCGAGTACACCTGGAACATTTTGAACAACGGCGGAGAGTAAGTGCCGCATGGATTATCTAGGGGTTATGGATGTAGGAAAATGGAAAATCGATGCCTTCAAATGGGCTGCGACCTTCGTTGGGGTTAAGAATGATAATTCGACAGCCCAATTTCCTCAAGGGTTCACTAATCGACGGATCTCTAGATCAGATTTACTAATAAAGGTTCTTCTTCAATAGGTGTTCAATAGGTGCCTGGCACCTACTAGCACAATAGGTGCCTGGCACCTACTCAGAGTGATTCAGGGGAACGGAGAGCTGATTTGGATACTAAACGGAAAGATTGTTAGCGTTAAACCAATCATGAATTTCACACTCCACGATTGGTCAAAAAGACTGAAACGACCTTTACCGGTCAACTTCCATTGGCCCCAGGGTTCTAATCGAGAATGCGGAAAGGGGACGAGAATGCGGAAAGGGGAAGCAGCACGCAGTTCTTTTCATGTTTCGCGGCCCCTGTTTCGCGAGCCCCTGTTTCGCTATCGCACGGAACATCGTCTGGCGACTATCTGAAAATGAGAGACTATTTTTCTGTGTAAAATGCTTGGTGAAGTCAACGATTGCGGTATGATTGGAGATATGTCAGTTTCATCGATCGATACCGCCGAGTCCTCAATTCTGTCGCGAGTTATTGCGCCGCAGGCTCGAACATTGCCGAAAGCCGTGGCAGAGGAAGTTCTGAAATGGGGTTTTGATGAGGCGGATCGTGAGCGCATGATCGCGTTGGCTGCCAAGGCTCGCGAGGGGGAGTTGGATTCTGAAGAGATTGCGGAAACCGAAGCGTACGAGCGAGTCAGCAGCTTCCTCGGGTTGGTAAAATCCAAGGCCAGACGGTCCTTGCAATCGTACGCCGGCAAGTAACCGATGGATCGCTCGCTTCGCGATCAGGTGCGGCAACGGGCCGATCCATGTTGTGAGTATTGCCAGATGCCGCAGGCGTTGGCAGAGCCGACGCACGAGATCGACCACGTGATTGCCGAAAAGCATCATGGTTCGACGACCCTCGACAATTTGGCGTTAGCCTGCTTCCACTGTAACAACCATAAGGGGCCGAACATCGCTGGAATTGATTCAGTGACGAGCGAGATGACGCGACTCTTTCACCCCAGAATCGATCAATGGCATGAGCATCTCGGATGGAACGGGGCGATGCTCAACGGGTTTACTCCGATTGGTCGAGTAACCATCGATGTCCTAGCGATTAACATTAGACATCGAGTGGTTCATCGTCATGCACTGATTGTGGAAGGCGTGTTTCCGCCACCATGACTGAATGTCGAAGCGGAATTGATTCCCAGCCCCGAGATTAACGAAGCATGGGGACATAACAAAGCATTGGGACACACATCATTTATTTTTCTGACGATTCCGCGGCTGGGTAATCGCCGTTGATGGCAATTTCGCTTCCGCAACGAACAGGATCTCGGACAATGTGCTGTGTCCCCTGTAGCCACCCGTGTCCCCTGTAGCCACCCTACCCTGTAGCCACCCTGTTGCCACCCTGTAGCCGATCTTTACTCCTTGACCGCTAGTCTACTCTGCGTGTATCGCACTCGACTCGCTTGGTTCGACCTGCGATGAGAATCCTTTTCCGACGAATGGCTGACAACGGGTTTGCGATTTTGCAGCTCCTGTTTTTACGAAACGCCATCGCAAACACGACCCCTACCGCCAGAGCCAGGATGGAGTCTTCCTTCGTCGCCATCTCAGTCGATTCCAAACCTTGGGAATCTGTCCCAATCATTCTGGGTGCGTTGGACACCTGAGACGCCAATCCGTCCGCAGCCTGTACCATGTTGGTCGAACCAACAAACAATTGAAGGATCTCAAAAGGGTTGTTGCTGGCCCTCGACACAATCGATTGCACAAGTTTTTGCGAATTGTCTGCAATACTGTCATCGATCTCAATCATGCCTTTGGGTGTAGGAAGTCGTTTCGAAGTGCCTGCCATTTCGGTACGCAATCGATCGGCTTCGGCCATTTGTAGCAACTGCAGATTACTGAGCGTGCGATATCCATTTCGTCGATGTAGCCCGCCAAAATTCCTGTTTTCGGTCGATCGAACCGCGGTTTCACGCATTGTAAAAGTAAGCATTCCGTTTTCGGTCGACGCAGTGGTCTCGGACCTCTGGGCTGACTCCAGGCTTTTGATTTGTATCACTGGAGTAGAGGTGGAAGCGATTGGCTCCCGAATCAAGTCCGATTGCGATTGCAAAACAGCCTTTTGCGATGTGTTCGCAACAGTTTCGACGCCACTCTTGGCCGGTGTAGCGTCGACCAGCGGAGCGGGACTTGACATCCTGGTTGAATTCGACGCCACGAGCTCGCGCAGTGCACTTCCTGATGTATTAGGATTTAGAGTTAGCGGACCGGGCTGCGAACCATCGAATCTCAAATTCGTCGCGCCAACACTGGAGCTAGTTGAGGTGAGACTGGATCCAAACAACGTACCATTGGACCCAGCCAAGTTCGCTCCAAAGGTTTGCACCGATGGGGATGAAGGAATGACGCTTTCGTTTCGACTTGATTCGCCTTCGGCCGGCGCCCTCATTCCCACGTTGACCTTCAATCGGACCGGTTCCGTACGATGCGGCGATGGCGGGGGCTGAGGATTCAATGGGCGTTGTACGAAAACATGTTGTACTACAGCATACGTAGGAAAGTTCGTGACAGGAACGCTCGTGACAAAGGAGACGCTGCGTATTTCCAAATGCCCAATAAAATCGCGAGTTCGCAATGGTTCCATCGCGATGGACGCAGAAGGATCCATATCGCTATTCATCGCTATACGATTATCTAGCTGCTCGAAAGCTAGGTGACGTTTCCTTTTTGGATGAACCATTCGTTTGCCTCGTTGGTATTCGACAGGTCGGCTCGACCTCCAGCGCAGCGACTGCGATGCAGTTTATTCTAGGTGCTTGATGGATCGAAGACTACAGCGAAGTCAAATTTGCTCGGATTTGACTTAAAACCACAGACTCGTTTGAGTGTCCTGGCAACAAACTACAGACTCGTTCTTGGTAATCGCTAGCCTTTTGAAATGCCTCGCCTGCTCCCTGTTTATAGCCTTGTTTCTTTAATAAGACACCCAAGTTATTCCACATACCAGCCGCACGTTGGGCAGCCCCTGCGTCATTGATATCGGAATCGGCGGACGCGCCGGTGATCGCGATGGCACGTCGAAAGATGGCCTCGGCCTCGCCGTTGCGGTCGAGCGATGAAAGGGCCATTCCAAGGTTATTCAAAGTGATCGAGAGCTCGCGGCGAGGTGCCAATGGCGACGAGACGAGAGTGCTAACATGGTCGAAGTGTTCGATAGACTGCCTATAGCACTCGATCGCTTCTCCAGTCCTTCCGCTGCGCCAAAGGACAGTTGCAGAGTTGCTACAGGCCAATGCCAGTCGCTTGATGGCATCTGGTGTTTCGCTTGCCGCCGCCACTCTTTGTCGCAACGCTAATCCTTGGGCTGCGGCCTTCTCGGCTGGCCCGTTGCGTCCCGCCTCCCCGAGCATGACCGATAAGTTAATGAAGGCATCTGCGAGGTAGCCATCTGTGATCTCTTCTTCTCCTTCGAGCGTGGAAACACGCGTGTTTGAAACTGGGATAGAACCCTCAGCTCCGATCTTATTCTCCATTTTCTGCAAGATAGCAATCGATTCGGAACTCTCTGTGATGGCGCGCTCTATGTCGCGCTCGCGAAATGCAACAATCGCCTGGGTGTGGTGCGAAAGCGCCTTCGCTCGGGCGCGACGCCCCTCATCCGCCATGGAGTCAGCGACCCGATTCGCTTCGTCGAGCAACGCTTTGATCAAAGTCTGATCACCCTGTTCGCTTCGAAAGACAACCCACTCGTTGATCGCTCGATGCAGGGTCAAAGCGCAAGCGGTGTTGCGTTTGGCTCCATTGGCTTTGCGAAGCGCAGCGACTGCATCACGATATGCAATATTCGCTTCGTCCACAGTGCCTATGGTCCGTATCAGTCGAGCAATCTTGAGCTGGGTGTGTGCAACATCGCTAGCAAGTTCCGGGTCTGCGTTCGCGGAAGCGATAAACGATTCGTAGTAGCCCAGTGTTACGGCCAAAACTTCCCGTCGCAACTCCTCTGTTCCAGGGTGCTCGGTAAGTTGTTCCGCGAATCGAAAGCCAAGAGTATCCACTGCGCTGCGCACCTGACGATAATTCAGATCGCTCGCGCGGAGGGCACTGGCAGTCTGTTGTTTTTCCAATTCAATTCGAACATTGACAATGCCCAGTACCGTGATTCCAAACAACGCGATGAGCAACGCCACCGCAATTCGACCGGAGCGTAGGCGTGCCCAGTTCTTTGCCTGTTCACCAAGGCTCACCGCGTCGGCCACGATGGGCTGGCCATTGGAGAATCGAATGAGATCTTCTGCAACCAAAGCCGCAGATTGATACCGATCCGCTCGATCGGGTCGCATGGCCCTGCGAATGATTGTTTCTAAGTCCAGGGGCAAGTTTCGATTGTAGGTGATGGGTCGAAGGGGCTCGGTTGTT
>JBBRJI010000199.1:0-8859 GCA_038219625.1 Pirellulales bacterium
TTTCCACATTCCGGTTAGCTATTCTTTTTTTGATAATAGATCTTTCGCATAGCTAATGCCGACAATGGGAGCGAAAGGCGACTACAATAGCATTCGACCACTCGTGTTGGATTACAACTAGATTAGGACAGGTACCATGCGTCAGAGCGTTGACCAACTGAATAAGGGATCTATTAATCGACGTGCTCTGCTGAGTCTCGGTGGAGTTGGTCTTGGAGGGCTCAGTTTGGACCGAGTCTTGCAGGCCAACGAGACGAAGCCGAACTCGCTTCGAGCCCGGGCCAAGAACGTCATCTTTCTGCACCAGTATGGTGGCCCGAGCCACATCGATACGTTTGATATGAAACCCCAAGCGCCAACCGGGATCAGGGGCGAGTTTACTCCGATCGGTTCGTCTTTACCCGGCGTTCCAGTTTGCGAACACTTGCCGAGATGGGGACAACAGCTAAACCAGTGGGCGCAGATTCGATCCGTCCATCACGATATGAAGAATCACAATTCGGCATGTTACTATTCGTTAACTGGAAAACGACCGCCGACCGACGACATTCGGTTGCGTGACACGATGGAACTGTACCCAGCGTATGGTTCGTCGGCGGCGAAATTCTTGTCGACGCGTGAAGGGGTTCCGCCGTTCATTGCGTATCCACATGTCTTGAGAGACGGAGCCATTTCCCCTGGGCAACATGCAAGTTTCCTGGGGAAGCGGTACGATCCCTTCTTTTTTGATTCGGATCCAAACTCAAAGGAATTCGGATTGCCCGAGCTTGAATTACCTAATTCCATTTCGCTGGAGCGGCTGGGACAACGTCGCGAATTGCTGCGAGTGATTGACGATCAGTTGCAGTTGGCGGAAAGATCGAGCGAAGCCAAGGGGCTGGATGAATTCCAGAGGCAGTCGATGTCGATACTTTCCTCGCCCAATTTGAAGAAGGCGTTTGATTTGGCCAAGGAAGATGACGCTTTGCGCGATCGATATGGTCGAACAACCTACGGTCAGTCTTGTTTGTTGGCGCGACGACTTATCGAAGCCGGCGCTCGATTCGTAAACGTGTATTTTTCGCGTGGAATTGGTGGGAAAGGGAGTGAAGGCTGGGATACGCATCAGGAGAATTTCAAGGATCTGCGGGATCGGCTTCTGCCGATGACGGACTGTACCGTACCCACTCTCATTGAGGATCTGGAATCACGGGGACTTTTGCAGGACACGTTGGTTTTATGGATGGGAGAGTTTGGGCGCGGCCCACAAATTGGTGATCGAGACGGTAAAGGGCGTGGTCATTGGCCCCACTGCTACACGGTCATGATGGCGGGTGGAGGTGTCCGAGGTGGAGCGATCTTTGGCAAGAGCGATGAGCGCGGTGCCTACCCTGCGTCCTCTCCGGTTGGCCCAGAGGACATTGCCGCGACGTTGTTTTGGGCACTGGGTATTGAACCCGACAGAGAAATTCGCGATGCAGCCGGGAGGCCACTTCCTATCTCCGGCGGTTCCCCAATCGAATCGATTTTTGCCTAGTGTAGCACGGTGGTCCCCACCGTGAAACGTCCTCACCGTGAAACGTCCCCACCGTGAAACGTCCTCACCCTGCAACGTCCTCACCGTGCAACGTCCCCACCGTGAAATCACGACGGAGATAGGTGTCACGCTCAACCAAAAAGTTGAGCGATGGGCTTGCCTTCGTCGAGCAGATTGTACGGTCGTCCTTGAGCGTCGCGAGCATGAAGATCTTCGATACCCATCGCATGATATACCGTCTTGGTGATGTCGGCTGGTGTTACCGGATGTTCGGCTGGATATTCCGCATAACGGTCGCTCGAACCATAAGTTTGGCCACCGCGAACTCCACCGCCCCCCATCACCACGCTCATGCAATGGGTCCAGTGATCCCTACCCGCACCGCCTAGTCCGCCCGAGCGCGGATCGCCAATCTTGGGCTTGCGACCCATCTCGCTGGTGACCATCAACAAGGTTTGGTCCAACAAGCCGCGTTGGTGCAAATCGTCGACCAAGGCCGAAAAGGCTTGATCGAATTCAGGCAGTAAATTTTCTTTTAGACAGCCAAAGTTATTGCCGTGCGTATCCCATCCCCCCGCGCTCTTGCATTTGCTGGCGATGGCTTCGTTCTCTTTCCAAAAAACCGTTACAAATGGAACTTCCGCTTCGACTAATCGACGCGCTAAGAGCAAACTCATCGCATTGACGGTCTTTCCATAGCGGTCGCGGACCGATTCCGGTTCGCTGGCCACATCGAATGCCGTGGTTGTACTCGAGGACATCATCAGGTCGATCGATCGAAGCTGGTGCTGTTTCCACGTTTGCACCGACTCCACGCCGCCGAATTCGCGGCGCGCGCTATCTAACTTTTCCAAAAGCTTCTTCCGCGATTGCAACTGTTCCGTTGTAACATCACCTGCGAGCACTAGCGACGGAGCTTGAAATTTCAACGGTTCGTCCAGACTTCCATGCACGTACAACGGATCAAACTCCACCCCCAGTCTTGCTGAGAATTGCCCGGGGCGGGTGTAAGGCGCCTTGCTAGGCATGTGAGGCAGCGTCATGACGTTGGGGAGACTCGGATGAAGCGGGCGGCGCGATCCGACGACGGATCCCATGAAGGGCCAGTCGTCTGAATAAGGCCGACGATCGTTTCCCTGAGACTGGAAGGTTGGATCGGGAACGTGACCTGTCAACTGATAGTAGTAACCTGCATGGTGATCATTCGTATTGACACTGCCGGAGACCGACCGAACCACCGCCAAGTGGTGCATCTGTTTGGCGGTCAGAGGCAGATGCTCCCCCACCATGACGCCGCTGGCGGAGGTCGCGATTGGAGCGAACGGACCTCGATATTCCGATGGCGCCTCCGGCTTCAAGTCCCACATGTCGATGTGTGAGGAACCACCGCATAAAAAGAAAAGAATGACCGATTTGGCTTGTCCTCCGCCACTGTTCTTGGCTGCGGGTTTTTCGTTCGATGCCAGCAAGGGTTGTGGCATCCCAAAAGGGAGTCCAGCCAACCCGGTCGCAGAAGCGATCAGGAAGGCCCGCCGTTGGTCAATGGATCTTTGATTGGAACGCGACATGCTTAGCCTTTACCTTTCGTATTTCCTAGTGAATCCTATCTTATCCTAGTTGAGGCCGATCATGGGCCGTTCTCCGGGGGTGCGCCGCTTCGCGGCGACCCCCGGCTACTATCCGTAATCCCTATCGGGATAAAAACGGGACGGTTTTGTGTTAAGATAGCGGAAACAATGAATGGTTTTTCCCCTCCCCCAAACGGTCAAGATGGTTCTTCATGATGCAAAAAATCAATGCTCTTTTTTTGTTAGGTGTCGTTTCGTTGGCGTTCTCGGATGGAAGTATTTGCTTCGGCCAGCAGGTTGGAAAGCCTCGCACGTTCTTTGCTGCGGACTATGAAAAGAAGATTGCGGCCGTTGTGAATCCGGACAACACGGTTGCGTTGCAATTGCCCATCCGAGCGATTCATGACGCTCAGCAATTGCCAAATGGGAACTGGCTTTTGCAGACCACCTTTACTGAAGTTATGGAAGTGGACAGCAAAGGCAAGGAAGTATGGAAGTACAAACCTGCTGCCGAGAGTGGCAAAGTGGAGATCCATGCTTTTCGTCGACTTGAAAATGGACTGACCATGGTGGCGGAAAGTGGATCGACCAGAATTATCGAAGTGAACAAAGAGGGTTCGATTGTGCACTCCACGCCGATCAAAGTCAGCACCCCTAACCCACATCGCGATACGCGCTTGGTGCGCATCACTCCGACCGGCAGCTACTTGGTGGCTCATGAAGGGGAAAAGTGCATTCGAGAATACGATCGCGAGGGGACCGTTGTTTGGGAATACGAGGTTGGCTCTCAACTTTACAGTGCTGTTCGGTTAAGCAATGGAAATACACTGGTGGGAACCGGTGATGGACATCGCGTTATCGAAGTTACGAAGGACAAGAAAATCGTCTGGGAGGTTAACGAGAGCGACCTGGAGGGTGTGAAATTGGCTTGGGTCACCATGGTGGATCGGCTGCCTAACGGTAACACTTGGATCGTCAATTGCCACGCTGGACCAAATAATCCGCAGATTCTCGAAGTAACACCCGACAAAAAGGTTGTTTGGTCTTTCAAAGATTTCAAGCGGTTCGGAAATGCATTACCGGTGGCGATTGCGATTCCGTAGATCCGTCGCCCACGATTAATCCACCAATCCAAGTCCAAACAATATCATGCTGATCCCGATTTTAAATGCATCCTCGCGAACGTAGCCTCGGCACTGCATGGAGTGTTTGCTCTCCATGGCACAGCTAAGGTCGTTCGGGGAAAAGAGCATGACGGTTCGCCCCTTCCATTCTAATGCAAGAATCTCAGCGGGGCCCTCGCGTTTGGCTTGTTTCAAATCAGAACCGGGGTTGGAAGGATCGATTAGCGAGACGTTTCCAAGGTCAAAGATCAGGGGTTTCTTGGGGTCGACAGTCCGCCAAGTCGATTCAGGTAACGCCTTGGCAAATTCGACGCGAACGCTCTCCAAAAAATCAGGCGAAGCACAGATGGCATCCCCCAAAACGAAGCCACCCGTTTCAAAGTGTCGTCTTAGCCCTGTTGCTTCGTCTGACGACAACGCGAATTTGTTTCTTCCATGAATGTAAAGTAGGGGATATTTTTGCACTTCCTCGCTCGAGAGTGAAACCATCGGTGTTTTGCTTTCCACGAGCGCATTGGTCCGGTTGTGATACACTTCCAGCAGATTCGAGACCGCTTTGGTGGCGTCGTCCGCTCCACCACTATGCATGATTTTGCCTAGTGCGAGCGATCCACGATCCAGTGGCTGACGGTTCTTTTGAGATTGAACGATTGCGACCGTTTCTAGTTTATCCTTGAGTTCGCGCCCAGTCGCGTAGGCCGCAACGTTTACGCCAAGCTTTACTGCATTGAGGAGATCTGCATCCACGGCAGGCCCGTATTTTTTTGTTAGTCCGTACGGTCGCGCGAGCTCCCACCGACACGACAAGCTAATTGGCGAATAGATCACGCTGGTTCGGCAGCATGCATCCAAACCATACAACCAGAACTCCTTCGGCAACGCCTTGGGGTCAACTCGGGTTTCGGCTGCCCATATCGGATGAGTTGGAGGGAGTTTTTGAAGAGGTTTGTCAAAGATCTTCTCCATTTCCCTTCGGAAGGATTTTTCAAACTCGTCTCCTTTGCAGCCATCACCATTGCAAGCCTCAGCGAAAATGAATCCGTTTTGTTCGACGTAGTCTTTCAGCAATTTTCGCTGAGAGTCATTGAGTTTGAATTCTCGCGAGCCGCTAATAAAAAGAATGGGGGTCTCGAGCAACGAGGCGAGGTCCGCTTGCTCCAGTTTTATCGATTGCCAAGCCAATTCTCTTTTCCAGACCAATTCGATTTGGCCGGTAAGGTTTTGAATCGACCGTCGATGGTGTTGCCAGTCGTTGTCATTCCCGAACTGCAAATGTCCGATGACGACTTGACGTTTGCCTTTGCTTAGGAACAAAAGGGCCATTGCCGATGTCGAAACGACATCAATACCATCCCGGAAGGAGCCTCCCAACTCCTGAGTCTGAAGCAGGAATTCCACACCTTCTCGATACCAATCGTGTTTCCCTATAAATCGTTGCCCTGTCAGTCTTCCGACGCGTTCTAGGGCATAGAGATAATAAAGAGTGTAACCCGAGCCGCCGGGATTATGGTTGACGGCAAACATGTTTGCCAACGCTTGGACCGATTTCTCTAGTTGAAATCGACTCTTCTGGGCTCCATCCGCTTGGGCTCCACAGCAATGAATTTGATCGCTTCCTGCACTGGCATCGGTACCGCTTGAGGCATCCTGCAAGATGATCATCGACGCGATGCCCGCGCACGTCATGCTTCCTGTTGTTCCCGATCCGCGGTAGCCCCATCCATCATTTCCATTGAGGGCACTGATCCAATACTTCTCGCATTTCCCGAAAACTTTTTCCGCATTCGGGACGACAATGCCAACTTTACTTGCTTCCCATAGCGCGAGAACGGCAAACTGTGTGTTGGACTCGTCCCCATCACCCATGGAATCGCCATAGGACCAGCCACCGTCTTCCGATTGTTTTTTGACGAGCCAGTCGACGGTTTGTTGGATTTTGGCTTTGTCTCTACTTGGTTCCGCAGCGCAGAGTACCATCACCTTCAAGGCCGCTTCATATGTCTTACGTGGCTCTATGTCGCGAATGAAACTGAGAGCTCGACTGATTTCTGGCGATTTTGGGCTCTTCCCTGCGCTGAGCAACGCGAGCGTGACCAATGAAGTCTGGCCAGTTCCATAGTCAGGCCAACCCGACCATGCGCCCGCGCGTTGCCCGTTCTTATTTTGCTCATTGACCAAAAAAGAGACACACTTTTCTATGGCCGCCGCGACATTTGCCGGCGTGGCTTTTTTGTTCTGCGCCAACGCATTCTCAGTCAAGACAACAACAAGTAACGACGTCAATGCTAAGAGAGGAATGCGCATATCAGCGTGGCTTTCCGATTGGAGTGATACTCATGTGAAGTCGGCTCCTAGGTCGCCAAAACGTCGTCCATCAGAGTCAAGCTCCGAGCAGACAATAATGGTTCCTAGGCGAGCGGCAGACAGAAGACTACCAGATCAGGCCACCGTGTGGCACGCCCAAAGCGATTAGCGATGGGCGTGGGAAGTGTGGCAAATGACTCTAGCGATTCACCACGCCCTTCGTACCTCAGAGCGTGCCACCCAGTTTATCGGTAGATTTCAAACTCCCCCTCGCCTGTGATTTCCTGGGCGAGACGCCCAGACCACTTTTAAACGGACCCTAAAATCAAGCTGTACAAATCCCTATCCAATACAACCTCGTACGTTTTCTTCGCAAACCGGTGCGATGATGCCTCGTTCGGTAACGATGGCGGTGATCAGTTCCGCGGGTGTTACGTCGAATGCGGGGTTGTAGACATCGATTCCGCTCGGGGCGGTTTGTCTACCAAAACCATTGGTGATTTCTTCGGCTTTGCGTTGCTCGATGGGAATCGCATCGCCACTTACAATCGATAAATCAAACGTGCTTCGCGGTGCCGCGACGTAGAATGGGATGTTATGGTACTTGGCCAAGACGGCCACTCCATATGTACCAATCTTGTTGGCGGTATCGCCCCTAGCTGTAATCCTATCGGCGCCTACGATAACCGCTTGAATTCGACCTTCTCGCATCACCTGTGCGGCCATCGAATCGCAAATCAGGGTGCATGGCACCTGCCGTTGTTGCAATTCCCAAGCAGTCAATCGAGAACCCTGTAGAAGGGGTCGAGTTTCGTCTGCGTACACATGCAAATTCTTGCCTTGGTCCTGTGCCGTGAAAATAGCGGCTAAGGCCGTACCGTACTCGGATGTGGCTAGCCCACCGGTGTTGCAGTGAGTCAGCACACCTGAATTGTCGTCGAACAATTGAGCTCCGTATTCACCGATGGCATGACACGTTCTGCGGTCGTCGTCATGGATCAGTCGCGATTCGCGGAGTAATGCTTGTGCGATATCAGCGCCCGAGGCAACGTTGGGATTCCGATTGACAACGCTTCGCATTCGATCTAGAGCCCAAAATAGGTTTACGGCGGTCGGTCGGCTGGTCGCCAAGAAATCGCAGGCTTGCAAGGCTGCGACACAAGTCTGGCTCACTGTTTTGCCTTCGCAAACACTTTTTTGCACACCAAGCACAACGCCGTATGCGGCCGCGATCCCGATGGCGGGGGCACCTCGCACGCGTAGCATAACGATCGCTTCGAAGGCCTCTTCCATGGTTGAAATGGAGAGTACTTTGAGCTGCAACGGAAGGAGAGTCTGGTCGATTAATTCCAGTTTTCCGTGGATATCGCCCGACCATTTCACGGAAAAAACCTGTTGAGCCGGGAGTTGCGCTACCGTCATTCTGGTTTCGATTCCGTGGTTGTTGCTGATTCCCCATCCGCGAACGGCTCAACCAGGAGTTTTTGAACGCTCTGTACCAGTCGGTCCATGGCAAACGGCTTATGGATGTAGTCATCAGCCCCAAGCATACGAGCATAGGCTTGATGACGTTCGCCTTCATTGCCAGTCACCATGATCACACGTACACCCGCTCGCTTGCTGCTTCGCAAATGTTCCAACACCAGGAAACCGCTGCGGCCAGGCATCATCATGTCGAGCACCATCAAATCGGGATTGACGGTCGAAATGGCTGCGACTCCTTGATTCCCGTCGGGCACGTGCGTGACTTCATACCCTAGTTTCTGCAAGGCAAATTTAACAGGCTCGGCAATCTCAAAGTCATCGTCCACAATTAGAATTCGCGGCGAACGGTTTTCCGTTTGCCAACCAGGAGCTATAGGCATAGTTCTACAATCAAGGTGGGATGAAAGCTGACGGTTACGAAACGTTCAGCCTCTAGGTGATTGCCTAAGTATAGCAGGCTTTTCAATCATAGCACGACAGGCTGCATCCACCATTGCTTCCAAGTCCAGCCAGGCGGAGGAACGAATGGGATAGCTGTCCACCAAGGCATTTCCTTGAGATCGCGTGGGGGGGAGGCTGGAACCTCTTCTGGACGAGTGGCTTTCGGTGGTTCGGCCAAGGTCCAGCCAGACTCAGGCGGCGCTAAATTGAGCACTTGATGATGTTCCCGCTGACGCTGTTCAATCCAGGTTAGCGTTGAAAAAGTAGAATCGCCCGGCAAAAAAGTATTCGCATGCTTCAATCGGTCACGCGCTAGCTGAAAGTCCTCCTTAGCGACGGCGGCCAAGCTCAAATTGGTCCAAGCGGCACTATTCCATGGGTGCAATGAAGCGGCTTCCTGCCATTCTACCTCGGCAAGATC
>JBBRJI010000200.1:0-8859 GCA_038219625.1 Pirellulales bacterium
ATCCCACTTTGATAGGATTCGCTCTATGGCCAGTGTGTTTCGAAAGCAGTTTACGCAAGCGATACCAAAAACAGCAGAATTGTTTGTTGATAAGGACGGGATTGAATATGCCAAATTAAAACCGAGTAAAACTGGCAAAGGCAAAAAGTCAAGGATTGTCAGGGTTATCGTTGGCCAAGACGGTACCAAACGACTTTCGGTAATGTCAGGCAAGTTCATCCCAAAGTTTCGCGACCATAAAGGAGTCCTGCGGGAAGTAACTACGGGGCAAAGCGACGAGTCCGCCGCGATAGCCAAACTCAATGAGCTTGTAAGGGAGCAAGAGCTTCTGAGTCGTGGAGTCATTACGATTCAGGAAGTCGAGATTGGTAACAATCAGTCGATTGCAACAGCGGACCACCTTGCATCCTATTTGCAGTCGATGCGATCTGCAGGGCGTTCCGATATCCATGTCGCCGATACCAAACAGAAGATCGAAAGCTTGGTTGCGGACTGTTCGTTCTTCAAGTTGTCTGCTATTCGACGTGAGCCGATGGAAAAGTGGCTTGTCGCTCGCGTGAAGGAAAAAATGGCTCCAAGGACTCGTAATGGATACCTTCAAGCCATCAGAGGTTTTTTGAACTGGTGTATCGAGAATGGCCGATTGACTAGCAACCCGCTCGTACGTGTCGTTAAGGCGGACGAAAAGCTTGATCGCCGAAAACTCCGCCGCGCTATGACGGAGACTGAGTTATCGAAATTGCTTCATGTTGCCTTGTGGCGTCCCTTGGCGGAATACGGTAGAGAAGTTATCACAAAAGGTGAGTCTCAGAAAACGAGAGCTAATTGGACCTATGCGCCATTGACGATAGACACACTTAAGGTTTGCTGCGAACGAGCGAGGAATCGAATTACCGGGAAAACACTCGCTACCCTCGAGCGTAAGGGTAGAGAACGAATGCTAGTTTACAAGACGCTCTTGTTAACTGGACTACGCTGCAATGAGCTGCGATCTATCAGGCTGGATCAAGTAATCCTAGATGGGCGAATGCCCTGCATTGAATTGCTAGCTGCTGACGAAAAAAACCGTAACGGATCCGTGATCCCGTTGCGAGGCGATCTGGCTCAAGAGCTACGCGAGTGGATCGAGGATTCGGCCACAACTGACAATTTGATTACTGGCGCTTCAAGCAGGCCGCTATTTGACGTCCCAACTGGATTGATAAAGGTACTTGACCGAGACTTAGTGACAGCGGGGATACCCAAAACGGACAACCGTGGTCGAAGTCTTGATGTTCATGCACTGCGAACGAGCTTTGGGACGATGCTTTCGAAAGCAGGCGTGTTCCCGCGGACGGCTCAGGCAGCTATGCGGCATTCCCGGATCGATCTCACGATGAACGTCTACACAGATCCTGCGGCATTGGATATTGCACAGGCGGTTGAATCTCTTCCAACATTAACCGCAGTCGTAACGCCTAAACACCAGCTACTCAAATCAACACAAACCACTGGGAGCGAAATTCTTCTTGCACCATTTCTTGCACCAACTGTCGCCAAATCATGTCAGGACATGTCAATTTCTGGCAAGTTCGGGGGGGTGGGTGATTCCCTTTCCTCGACCGACAAAAACGAAAAAACCCTGGAATTCATTGAGAAAACCAGGGTTTTTGTAAGCGAGGTCGACGGGGGTCGAACCCGCAACCTCCGGATCGACAGTCCGGTGCTCTAACCAATTGAGCTACAACCCCATCGCTTAGCAGGATTATATACCTCGCCACGCTACCCGCAAGCGTACTTGCTATCCACGTCACTATTTTCCGTCGAATCGCCCTGACGAATGAACAAGAATCGCCTTTTTTCCGGGAGAACCGGCATATTCGACACTCTTCCGCTGGAAAGTTGCGAAGCCAATCCTGCATCGTTTGCATCGTCCATGCATAAACCTAGGTTGCAATGTCGTGTTTCCGCATCGCGTCAAGCAATAGCCGGTTTTGTCAGATCCATCGATTGTATTTGAAAACGAGATCATGCAACTTATCACCAACCTCGTCTCCCAATTCACCCAAGGTATTTGCTACAGTGTGGAGCATATGACCGTCATGCAATGGGGAATCGTCGGCACAATGTCGGTCTTAATGGGGTTCATGTGCCTGAGAACCACAAAGTTCTAAATGCCTAAAAACAAAGCTGGCCGATGGTAGAACCACCGGCCAGCGATTGTTTTTTTCCTCCGACCGTCAGGCGGCACGACACGGAGCCGCTGCGAGACTGGCGTAAATCAAGCGTGCTACTGCACTGCCCTTTGCGATCTAGGCCAACGCATAATGATGGTCCCTCAGCCGGAAAAACGACCGGAGGCAATTGTTGCAAACTGTTTCCGGTTTGCACCCCTGAACTATAGGCAACAGTTGGTGAGATGGAAAGATTGATTCATCGGAAAATCCTCGTCGGACTCGAACCACCCGCAACGCATTTTCGGTCTAGGACGGGGACAATGCTTGTTTCATGTGACAATTATGAACCTTTCGCGGTTACCGCCACATTCGGGGTGCTGCTAAAAAGCAGGATTTAGCAAAGCTTCTGGCGAACTCGACTTTGATGAAATGCCTCAGTAAGTAGAATGAATAGCAATTGATTTGTTGGATTCAAGCATAGGAAATCGAATGGCGACTCGGGCACAATCGGACACTGAAGGACTTTTGCGGGAACTGATGGAGCAACGCATTTTGCTGCTTGACGGCTCCATGGGAGCCCTCATTTTCCAAAAGAAACTACCGGAATCGGCCATTCGCAGCGAACGATTCAAAGACCACCCGGCAGATTTGTCGAAAGCGACCGACGTGCTGGTCCTCACTCAGCCCGATGTCATTCGCAGTATCCACGCTGAGTATTTGGCGGCCGGTTCGGACATCATTGAGACCAATACCTTCAATGCAAGTTTGATAGGCTTGGCGGAAAATAAGCTTTCCGATTTTGCATACGAAATTTCAAGAACGGGGGCTGAGGTCGCTCGATCGGCCGTTGAAGCTCATTTGAAGCACGACCCGTCGAAGCCAAGATTTGTAGCTGGGAGTATTGGACCGACGGCTGTTCAGCTATCGATGAATGCTCGAGGGAATTTCGCGGTTCGCGCGTTCACATTCGAGCAAATGGTCGCAAGTTACGAAGTCAATGTTGAAGGCTTGCTTGACGGCGGCGTCGATATTCTGCTCCCTGAGACGTCGTTTGATCCCTTGAACTTTAAGGCATGTTTAGTTGCGATTGAGAATGTGTTTGTTCGCCGGGGTCGTCGCTGGCCGACGATGCTGTCCGCTACGATGTTTCCGGGCGGCGTGACCCTGACAGGCCAGCAACTAGAAGCCTTTTGGATTTCCGTGTCACACTTCCCGATGCTGAGCGTCGGACTGAATTGTGGATTGGGCGGCGCGGAAATGCGCCCCTATGTTGAACGGTTGGCAAATGCGGCGGATGTCCCAATCAGTTGCTATCCAAACGCGGGAAAACCCAATGCCCTTGGCGAGTTCGATGAGACACCTGAAAGAACAGCCAGCCTTATTCGAGATTTTGCCACCCAAGGTTGGGTAAATATTGTTGGGGGATGCTGCGGAACAACGCCAGAGCACATCAAGGCGGTGAGTGAGGCCGTTGCGGGGATAGCTCCGCGAAAGTCTAGAGGTCGCAATCGATCGACTCAATACGCTGGCAATGAGCCATTCGTCTTTAGAGAAAACAATCCCTTCGTCATGGTCGGCGAACGCACCAACGTAACCGGCTCCAAAAAATTTGCTCGACTCATCAAAGAAGGCAAGTTTGAGGATGCAATCAACGTCGCCAAAGTTCAAGTCGTAGGTGGGGCGAACATCATCGACGTCAATATGGACGAAGGAATGCTCGACGGCGCCGCCGCCATGAGCACTTTCCTTAATCTTGTCGCGCACGAATCCGAAATCGCCAAAGTGCCGCTGATGATCGATAGCTCCAAGTGGGAAATTCTCCAAGTGGGCATTCGGCATTCACCCGGCAAGCCGATCGTCAACTCCATCAGCCTCAAAGAAGGTGAAGAAGAGTTTCTCAAAAAGGCCAAGTTCATCCACCAACACGGAGCTGCTGCCGTCGTCATGGCGTTCGATGAACAAGGCCAAGCGGCGGACTACGAAAACAAAGTGCGTATTTGCAAACGCGCTTACAAAATCCTTACGGAAAACGGATTCCCGGCTGAAGACATCGTCTTCGACCCGAACATCCTCACCGTCGGAACGGGTTTGCCCGAACATGCCAACTACGCAGTCGATTACATCGAAGCGGTTCGCACCATCAAAAAAGAATGCCCCGGTGCAAGAACCAGCGGTGGCGTTAGCAATGTCTCCTTCTCGTTCCGAGGTAACAACACCGTTCGTGAATCGATGAATGCCGTCTTTTTGTACCACGCTATCCGAGCGGGGCTCGACATGGGGATCGTCAACCCGGAAATGCTCGAGGTCTACGACGAGATCGAACCGGAACTACGCGACCGCGTGGAAGACGTACTGCTCAATCGCCGACCCGATGCAACCGAACGCCTCATCGACTTCGCCGAAACCGTCAAAGCCAAAGACAAAGCTCCAGTCAAAGTAGACGCATGGCGAGAATTACCGGTGGAGGAACGACTCAAACACGCTCTGCTCAAAGGAATCTCCGATCACATCGCTGCCGACACGGAAGAAGCCCGAGCAAAATACGGCCGCCCGCTGAAAGTCATCGAAGGTCCACTCATGGACGCGATGAATCTCATCGGCGATTTGTTTGGACAAGGCAAAATGTTCCTGCCTCAAGTCGTTAAATCGGCTGCGGTCATGAAAAAGAGTGTCGCCTACTTAACCCCGTTCATGGAAGAGGAAAAGAAGTTAGCTGGCAACACGGGTGGTCACACGAGTCGCGGAAAAGTTCTGTTGGCGACAGTCAAAGGGGACGTGCACGATATCGGTAAGAATATTGTGGGAACCGTGCTGGCTTGCAACGATTTCGAAGTTATCGACTTGGGAGTATTGGTTCCCTGCGAAAAAATCCTGGCCGAGGCCAAGAAACACGGGGCGCAAGTCATCGGACTGTCCGGACTCATTACTCCCTCGTTGGACGAGATGGTGCATGTCGCCAAAGAAATGCAACGCGAGGGATTCACGATTCCGCTTTTGATCGGTGGCGCAACGACGAGTTCCAAGCACACCGCCGTCAAAATCGCCCAGCACTACCAGCATGAAGTGGTCCACGTCCTCGATGCCTCCCGAAGCGTCCCCGTTGTGGAAAAGCTTGTCAATCCAGACTCACGCAAGAATTTCGGTATCGAAATCAAGGCAAAGCAAGAGGACGAGCGGGCGAGTTTCGCCATGCGTCGTGATCGCAAGTTCGTGGACTTCGCCGATGCAAAGAAGCGAAAATTCGCCATCGACTGGGATACCTACAAGTCTCCGCAACCGGAGTTCCTAGGTGTTCGCGATATCGAAGTCAGAGTTGCGGAACTTCGTCCGTACATCGACTGGTCACCGTTTTTCATGACTTGGGAGCTCAAGGGCAAGTACCCTAAAATATTCGAAGACAGTTTTGTCGGCGAAATTGCCAAGGAGTTGTACGAAGACGCCCAAGCGGTACTGGACAGCTTTGAAAAGGAACCCTCAATTTCATTGAAAGGGGTCTATGGCCTCTTTCCGGCCAAGAGCCTCGGCGACACCATCGTGCTCTATTCCGACAATTCTCAGACCGAGGAGATTGTTCGCTTTGAAATGTTGCGACAACAATGGGAACGAGTCGGACAAAGTTCCTTCCGAAGCTTAGCCGATTACGTTTCGCCGAACGGCAAACCGGACTACATCGGGGCTTTTGCGATCACCGCGGGTCATGGGGTGGATGAAATCGCCAAAAAGCTTAGGGCCGAAATGGAAGATGGGAAATCGATTCTCGTTCAAGCGTGTGCGGACCGACTTGCAGAAGCCTTTGCCGAAATGCTGCATCAACGCGTTCGGAGCGAATGGGGCATCCAAGAAAACCTATCAAACGACGATCTCCTTGAAGAAAAGTACCAGGGCATAAGACCAGCCGCAGGCTATCCATCTTGTCCTGACCACAGCGAGAAAGCCACACTTTGGAAACTGCTCGACGTGGAAAAACGGGCAGGCATTAGTTTGACCGAGAGCTATGCCATGTGGCCGGCTGCCTCAGTAAGCGGATTGTATTTTTCGAATCCGGAAGCTAGATACTTTGCGGTGGACCAAATCACTCGCGATCAGGTGGAGGATTATGCCAAGCGCAAGGGTTGGCCGATGTCGACGGCGGAGCGATGGCTAGCTCCGAATCTCGGCTACGACGCGTAAGGTCTGTGCATCGATTAAGACGTCGCTGTTAAACCCCGACAGCAGACAGAGAGGTACCAGGCCACCGTGTGGCCACCGTGTGGCACGCCCACCGGGCCACCTTGTGGCACGCCCAAAGCGCTAGCGATGGGCGTGGGAACTGTGGCAAATGTCACTAGCGATCCACCACGCCCTTCGTAAACTCAGGGACGTGCCACCCGACGATTCGATCTACTCGCAATGAGTCGACGTTTACACCGACGGAAGCAGAAGTGAAGCAGCATTGCGGAACAAGATGCGTTCGCGATCCGATTGGTTGATCGAGAGTGTTTCTCGGAGAAAGCCATCCATGTCTTGCAAAGTGGAGGCGGAACCAGCCAGGTATCCATGAGCGCGGTGTCGAGTCCTACGCGACGGTTCGACCAGGATGCTTTGATTGCCGATAGTGTATTCGCCCGGTGGCATTCCCGCCGCACTCATGGAGTCGCTGATGATGATGCTACGCTCGCAGCCAATGATCTTCAGCCAAGACTGGAGCAGCCAGCCTGGCAAATGGATGCCGTCCGCAATCAACGTGATGGTGAGCCTGTCTCGCAATGCCAATACCCGATGCATGATGTTGTCGTGACGGTCGACTTGGTGGACACAGCCATTGCCAAGATGCGTGAAGCCCACCAAACCATGATCGACTGCGCGTTTCAATGTTTCGAAACTAGCGTCGGTATGGCCAGCGAAGACAATTACTTTGTCGGAACGTAATCTTTGAATGACTAGGCAATCTGGATCTTGTTCCGGCGCGAGCGTAAACAATCGAATCCATCCACCGCCAGCATCCAACAGTAGCATCGTATCACGCTCGTTGGCAGGTTGGATGTGTTGCTGAGGATGGGTGCCGTAGTAGCCGGACTGATTGGATAGGAACGGGCCTTCGACGTGGATGCCTTTTACGAATGAGCCCAATTCTGGCTTGGACTCAAGTATCCCAACGATCTTGCGAATACGTCGGCACATGGTATCGATCGAGTCGGTGATGATGGTCACTAAAAATCCTGCGACACCCGACTCTTGCAGTTTATCGCATGCCAACTCAAAGCCCTCGCTGGTCAACGAGTCGTCATTAAAATCAATGCCGTAAGCACCGTTGACTTGTAGATCCAAATACTTCATGGCAAAACTCTAAATGCGTTCGGATTGGCTAAGGCTACTTGGGCTCAATTTCGCGGCGCTGGACTCGTCCAAGACCAGCGTCACATCGGTATGTTTGCGAAGGATCGACGCGGGAAGATTGGGAGTGATCGGTCCATCGACGGATAACGCGACCGCATCGGCTTTTCGCCCATCGGGGACACTGCAAATGATTTTTCGGGATTGCAGTATTGCGTGGATCGTCATGCTGATGGCCTGGGTCGGGCAGTCTTCTAGACGCGGAAACCAGCCTTCACCAACCTGCTGACGTCGGCAAGCTTCGTCGAGCGAGACGACATGGTAGACTTGCGTGGATTGGAAATCAGCCGGCGGATCGTTGAACGCCAGGTGGCCATTTTCGCCGATGCCGATCATTGCCAAATCGATAGGCGCTTGAGACCAAAGACGAGAAGCTTCGGCGAGAACTTTTTCAGGATTGGACTTTCCGTCCAAAAAGTGGAACGAACCGATCGGGACTTTGTTTACGAATCGAGCGGCAAGATAACCACAAAAACTGGCTGGATGCGTGCGATCCAATCCCAAGTATTCGTCCAAGTGAAATCCATCCACTCGAGACCAGTCGATGGCCTCTGCCGTGGTCAAGTGTTCCAGAACTTCGAACTGACTTGAGCCCGTTGCGACCACTAAACGGGCTCTTGGTTGAATTTTGAGCAGCCCGCGAAGGTATTCTGCGGCAAGTGCCGCGGAATAAATCCCTAAACCTTCACGATCACGCGCGATCTTTGCAAACACGTTTAGTCTCCATTTGGGCACAGTTATTGCTTCTAGTTGGACGGAATTCACCAGCATACGGTTTTTGTCGAAATCTGGAGCCACACAAGTGTGGGAATTCATGAGTCAAAATGTGTAAAGGGCGCTTTCTGGCGTATAAAGTTCCTTTGTTCGTTGACAAAGACGTTTTGAACGCAATAATGTCGTCCTGGCGATTTCCTCGTATGGAGAAAACAACAATGTCAAGTTCGGTGCGTTTCGCCAAAGTTTGCCCAACCTGCGGGCGAACTTTGCAAATACCGGTCGAGTTATTGGGTAGGGATGTTTGCTGTCACGGATGTGGTGCAAATTTCAGGGCAAGTGCCGCGGACGATTCTAAACCAAAAAATGTGGAGGATATCGATCAACGAGTGGATAGGCTCATCCAACAGGCCGACAAGCAGCTTCAGCACTTTTCACCGGTTAGCTTTTCGGAATATTCTTAGTCCAAAGGTGCAATACCGTTCAATGAAGTCCAATTTCGCAAAAATTTCGTTTAACCGTTAGCCGTAGGCGTACGTTAAGGGAATGGAGTACGCCTTCGGAGACTGTTAAACAAACTGTATTGAGGTTAAGCCTTAGCCGTTGTCGAAACCGG
>JBBRJI010000201.1:0-8831 GCA_038219625.1 Pirellulales bacterium
ACCTGACGCCATCGGCGTGGTACGCCTTGCCAGGCTTCGCAGTAGGTTGTTTCTAGTGGTACATTGATGTAGCGGTCAGGGGTCAAGAAAATCGGCATGTCGATAAGTTTTTCGCCGACAGCGAACGGTTCGAAATAGGCCACCGGACGCAGTGAAGAACAATAGGCGGACATGCCTAACGGTGACTTTGGGTCGACCCCCGGAGCAGACTCGTCCCCAAAATGCTGTTGCCAAAAGCAGGCATGGACACCGCGGGGGTCACGGGGTGTGGGCGGATGGAGATCGATTACCAAAAGATGGCAGCCAGATCGCAAACCCTTGGCAAGCTTGTCCACAAACGATTTCAATGCAACGGCACTGTGCTTGTTGCCCGGGGAAACGATTTCGATATAGCCCACGACTCGATCGCCGCTGACATGGCGAACGACGACGTGGGTTGCCCGCCCAGCATACAACTCCAAGTCCGCTTCATGGCTGTAGCGAGTTTTCGGTGGCGTTTCGAGGACGGCGACCCCCTCTTCCTGTGAGCTTTTGTCTCGGTCTGTAGTCACGGACAGTAGCTCAGCATCGAGAGGGGGTAACATTCGCTCAAGCGTCACAACATCGGGAATGGGACCCTCGGCGACTTGCTCTGCCATCGCATAGTAGTCACCTGGGAGCAGGCCCCTATTAAGAATATTGCGAATGGAAATAATCCAGCTTTGATGGAAGTCGTGGAAAATACCCGAGTCAACTCGTGTCCAATCATGTACTGGCATCATCGACCTTTTTTGCTTCCTACAAGCCACGCAATTGCGTCATGGTGGGGAAATCGAAAACGACATCGCTCCAAAGTAATGATACCATCAGCGGTTCCTCCAGTCATCGTCGTTCGAATCAAACTGGTAGCGTCACTAGGCAAATGGTTCCGCCGTCAGTGGAGGATTCAAAGATTATTTCACCACCCAATCCTCGAATCACGTTACGTGTCAGAAACACTCCCAGCCCCATCCCTTGCCCTACTTCTTTTGTAGTAAAAAATGGCTCGCCGATACGACGCTTGACTTCTTCCGTCATCCCAGAGCCTTGATCGGTGATGGTCAATTCCCATAGTTCTTTCGACTTCTTCGAGCCAACTCGTTTGTTCACTGAAACCTTCAGATCGACCGTCTGTTGTGGCGTGGAAGCATCCAAGCCGTTTTGCAGCAAGTTTCTCAATGCTTGCGACAACGCTTGTTTGGGCAGGATGCCCAGAGAATCGCTGTTTGCATTTGACATCTGAATATTGACTCGATGTGGCTCTCGCATGCCTTGAACCGTTTCTTGCAAAATTTCGCCAAGCGACACGGGTCGCAAATTTTCTGCGGCCGCTTCCCCTGCGCCACTCTTCATGCGACGCAGGATATCTTTGCAGCGATTGAGCTCCTCGCGAATCAATTCGACATCGCGACGAATGGAGGGGTTGGACTCTGTTTTCTCCAGATTTCGCGATAGCTCTTTAGCGACAACCGCGATGGTCGAGAGGGGAGAAGCCAATTCATGCCCGGCACCTGCTGCAAGCGTCGCTAACGCTTCTAACCGCTGCGATCTCTCGCGTTCTTTTTCGACGACCGCCAATTGCACTTCGCGTTGTCTAAGTTCCATCGCCAACATCGACACGAAGTAGGTGATTACGATGCAGCAAGTTGAGAAGGCAATCAAGAAGGCGGATTTCGTGACGCCAAATTCTGCGTCATGAGCTAAGGGCGAACGATTGAAGACCTCCAATGGATAAGCTTGGTTCAACAAAAATAGCCCACCCAGGATCGAAGCCAGTGAAATGCTCCAAGCCCATGTTCGGGGCAAAATCATGCCAGCGATCGCGATGTTCGCAAAGTAAAAGAAGATGAAAGGGTTGGCTGCCCCCCCTGAAAAATAGAGCAACGCCGTCAATGTCAAAACATCAATCCCAATCAGCGAACCAATCGCGCGACCACCGATGGCTTCGTCTGTGTAGCCTGTCAACTCCAAAACCTCACTGGATCCGACTGCCGCGGTGGCCTGCGACGTCCTTCGTAGTTTCCGAGCCCACAGCCAAAGAATCGTGTTGCTGATTGCAGTTCCTGTTACCAGCACGAGCAATTCGATGATCGGCAGGGGAACGTAAAGAACACACCAAACGTATCCAATGACCAGCAACTGGCCAGCAACTGCGATCCAACGCAATTGAGTTAACCAGATCGCAGTCGACACATGCGGTTCTGCAAAGACATGCATCCGGGGTTGAGCCATCGTCGAGTTCTAACTAGCAGGTGTGTGATTATCAGGTTGTGTGTTTATTGCCGCTTTTCGCTCAGCGAAAGTGCGCCTCGTAAACGCACTTTTGCGGAACAAAAGGCGACACTGGTGGCCACGCCTTCATGGCACATTCGATTGCATGAACGCTCTTGAGGTTGCAATCATTCGGAAGATGGCTTTGCGGCTCCAGCCTGATCGGACTAATTCCCTTGCCAAAAAATCAAGCAACTCGGGATGGGTCGGCAACTCGCCCTGAACGCCAAAATCTTCGGTAGTCACGACCAATCCACGCCCAAACATCTGTTGCCAAATACGATTCACTGCAACCCTTGCAGTCAAAGGGTGGTGGTCACTCGTCAGCCATTGAGCCAGTTCCAAACGGTTTTTCGGCATCGCCTCTCCGTCGCTCAACAACGCTTGAAGCACCCCTTGCTCCACAAACTCGCCAGGGGCGTCATCAACACCAAGCTGGAGCAACCGTGTCGGACGATTCTTGGCCAACTCATTCATTACCAGCAACTCCGGTGCAGGTTGAACGATCTCCGCCAACGATGTGAAATAGTGCCGAAAGCTCTCTTTGAGGTACTTGCATTGTGGATCCAACCGCTGTGCATAGTGTTCGCGCCAAAACGTCTGCCTTTCGCTCGTGAGTTCGGACCATAGTAGCCAAGGCTCGTCTGTGGCTAGGCCAGCAATCTCAATGGCGGTTAAG
The DNA here is from genome assembly GCA_038219625.1 of Pirellulales bacterium. Classification (GTDB taxonomy): domain Bacteria; phylum Planctomycetota; class Planctomycetia; order Pirellulales; family Pirellulaceae; genus JBKCUI01. Next base: position 2,969 of record JBBRJI010000201.1, read on the forward strand.
GCCGTGTCGTACACCTCCAATTCATCGACGAGTCCTCCGCTTAGCCCTCGGTCCCGTGTTCGTGAACCTATGTTCAAAGAAATATCAACCCCTTCGTATGGAATGTCTTTGTTCAGTGAGTTGTAAACGATTTCCACAGGAGCGCGCTTCCCGTTGATATAGATGTGTGTATCCTCTGCCCGGTTGGTTCCTCCATAGACCAACGCGAGATGCATCCATTGGTTCAACGGAACGAGTTCCACACATCGAATTCGGATCGAACTCGAGGGCCAATAATGCACGAGATCAAAGTTGAAATGGCCATCTTCAATCAAAAGTTGATACCCGCGACAGCCTGCATCTATCCAAGATTTGGTGCGATGAAGTACTACCGCCCGATCGAAGTACTTGGGTACTTTTAGATCGAGGCATAGCGTAAACTCTTGGGTTCGCGAAAAAACGCCTGACTTTGGAAAGACGAGCGCATGGTCTCCATCCAAGAGAACTGCAGAATGCTTACCATCCTTTTGCCATTGGATCGTTCCTTCGCAGCTACCAGGCTGGTCGGCATGGATCAGGTTTGCAATCTGCGTTGCGGACGCAGCCATTGGCCTGTCGAAAGTAAACTTTGCGGAGAGCCATGGATCCTCCGGTTGTGGCCAAGCGACCATCGAACCATACCATTTCTCTACCGCGTCCGATTTTTCAAGTTTCTGGAGTTCATCCGCATAAGCCTTTCGAACCGATGCCATGCCCTTTTCAAGTGATTCCATTTGCTGTTTTTGGGCCTTGTCGAGCAGCAACAGCGTCGGCCCGTTTTCATCGACATTGCCAAAGATATTACCCAACCGAACAGACTCGTTGTGCGAGAGAGGATCGTATTTGTGATCCTGGTCGCGGGCGCGACTGAACGTCAGCCCCATCACAGTTTTCCCGAGCTTGTTTACGCGGTCGGTTGTGTGCGCAATGCGAATGTCTTCGTCGGTGCTCCCTATTTTCTCGTTTCGGCGAGAAAGTCGATTGAATGCAGTGGCGAGTCTCTGCTGGTCGGACGGGTCAGGCAACATGTCTCCTGCCAATTGCCAGGTGATGAATTGGTCGTACGGCATATCTTGATTGATGGCGGAAACGACCCAATCGCGATAGACCCACCAATCGAAATAATGGTCCGATTGGTTACCAGGTGGTTCGGAATAGCCAGCCAAGTTGAGCCAACCAAGTGCGTCCCGTTCTCCGAATTGTGGTGCAGCCAGCAAGCTGTCTACGTAGGTTTCATAAGCGCTCGGGTCTTTGGACTGTACCAAAAGTTGCACATCGGCGGATTCGGGCAAACGTTCGGTAAGCGCCAAACTCGCCCTTCTCGCAAGAATTGCTAGATCGGCGGCTGGCTGCTTGGTCAAATTGCCCGACAGCAGTTTACTTTCGATGAATGCGTCTATTGGATTTTGCTCAGGCCGATTGCGCGTGCCGATCGATACCGATGGAACCGCGATTTTGTCGGGCAACGCCTCGAACGCCCAATGCTTGGCTTTGTACTTTGCCCCGCGTTCGATCCAAGTTCTCACTAAAGCCTTCTGTTGATCGTTCAGATCGCTTTTGCTGGCTGGGGGCGGCATGACTGTATCCGGATCGCTCGAGTTGATTCGATTCCAGATTTCGCTTTCTTTCAAATTGCCTGGCACTGCAAACCTTTTGCCAGATTCGGTTTGAAAGGAGACGACTTCATCTCGATCGATCCGCATTTTGGTCGAACGGGCTTTGTCGTCAGGCCCATGGCATGTGTAGCATCGATCGGAAAACAAACGCCGGATCGAGTTGGTAATCTCCGCGTCGGTAAGTTCGGACGCGCGAACGCTTACCGATGCACCCGCCATACCCGCCGAAAAGAAAGAAAGCAGCAACAAAACTAGAGTTCTGACTTTGCCCCAATGAAAATTGGCGGCAGTCGATCTTTCGGATTGTTTTTTTGACGCCATAGTCCATCTATTGTAACCTTCTTACCAATCAATGCCATTCTGTTTGGCCATAGCCAAAATGAGAGATTGCGTTCCGGAACTTCCGTGCCCTAGGCTTTGCAAGTATTCGTATACCTTCTTTGCGTTGCTCAATCCGGGCAAATTCAGTCTGAGTTTTTCTGCTTCTTCAATAGCTATCGATAGATCCTTGACCAAATGATCCACGAAAAAACCAGGGGCATAATCTCCTTTTAAGATCCGCGGCGTCAAATTGCTTAGCGTCCAACTCCCGGCCGCCCCAGTGGAAACCGACTTGAGCACAAGCTCGGGATCTAAGCCTGCCAGCTTGGCGTACAACAGGGCTTCGCATAGTCCCACCATGCTCGATGCAATCAAGATCTGGTTCACCATTTTGACATGTTGCCCGCAACCGGCTGCCCCGTGAAAAACATAGGTAGTTCCCATAAGCTTCCATAAAGGCTCTAGAGCCTCGAAGGCTTCTAGCACCCCTCCGACCATAATCGATAGCCTAGCCTCGCGGGCACCAATATCGCCACCCGAGACGGGAGCATCCAATGCAAGAACCTGCTTTGCCCAGGCTTCGTTTGCGATTCGGACGGCCAAACCCGGGCGGCTCGTGGTCATGTCAACCAGGACTCCACCTGGTGCGAGTCCAGAAAGTGCACCTGAAGGTCCCAGGATCACTTCTTCAACATCGGAAGGATACCCTACCATGGAAAAGACAACGTCACTTTGGTGTGCGACCTCTCTCGGACTGGAACATCCTACTGCACCTAAGCTTATTAGATCATTCTGTTTCGACGCGGTTCGGTTGTAAACGGAAGTCTTGTAACCAGCCTTGAGTAGATGCGAACACATACTGCGTCCCATTACCCCCGTGCCGATCCAACCGATGCGAGTTGACTCTGGATGTACTGTTTTCATAATGCGATGCTGCTTTCTATTTTGCTAAGCGGTCCATTGTAGCACGGCACTCCGTGCCGTGATTCTCGACACGGAGTGCCGTGATTCTCGACACGGAGTGTCGAGCTACACTATTGGCAATGCACGCGTTCGAATTCGAGTACACCAGTCACGAGAGTGGTCAATCGAGGCTCTGCATCATTAGCAATCGCGATGATTTTTTGAACGTCGGCGGGCTCCAATGCGTCGGGCAAGCACATATCGGTGATGACTGAAAAGCCAACGCATCGCATCCCAGAATGGACAGCCACGATGACTTCAGGAACCGTCGACATGCCTACGACGTCCGCACCAATAGCCCGTAGGAAGCGGTACTCTGCCCTAGTTTCCAAGTTCGGGCCAGAGACCGCAACAAAGACCCCCTTGTGTGCCACGATGTCGTGCTTGCGAGCCGTTTTCAAGGCCGCGTCGATGAGCGACTGGTCGTAGGGATGGCACATGTCGGGGAAGCGAGGTCCGAGCCGGTCGTCGTTGATGCCGATGAGCGGATTGCCCCCCAGCAAATTGATGTGGTCGTCGATCAACATAATGTCCCCCGATTTGTAAAAAGGGTTCATGCCACCGCATGCGTTGGAAACAACCAATAATCCTGCTCCAAGTGCGTTCATGACTCGGACGGGTAGCGTAATGTGCTTGAGTTCATAGCCTTCGTACATGTGGAATCGACCTTCCATGGCCATGACCGGGAGTCCACATAGCATCCCACATACCAATCGCCCTCGATGGGACGTGGCCGTCGAGCGCGGGAAGTGTGGGATGTCGGAGTATTCTAGGGTGGCTTCGACCTCGATGCGCTGGACGAGTGGTCCAAGCCCGGTTCCAAGAATAATTCCGGCATGCGGAGTGCGCCCCCAGACTTTTCGAATGGCGGCACTGGCCTCTTGGATTTTGTCGTACAGGTCTAGCATTTTGGCTTTTAGCTCTAATTGGAATGGAAAGTCGACACGCACACTCCGCACATTTTACGCAATCGAAGCAAACCCACTACTCATCTTGCTTTCGTTTTGTAAGGAATCGGAAAATGCTAGGCAAATCGCGCGAATCCGGCACAATTGGGTGTCCAAACTCAGTTTTCTTCGAACGGATCGTAACTAGTATCGCGATTCCAACCCAACGGGCCAAGCTTTATGTCGATTGTCGTCTTTGAAGATCCTCAATGTGAACTCATGGCACCCATCACCGTCGCGAGGCTGGCCGCCGCAATCACTTGCGGTAGTTTTCGGTTGGTCGATCTGTTGGAACCGATGGGGAGCGAGGTGTTTGGGATTTCGCGTCCTCACCTGCAAACATTGCAACGCATCGATTTCCCGTCGTTGCGAATTCTGGATGAGAGTTCCGTCGACGGGAGACCGGAACGACGAATAACGTTGTTGCTCAATGCTCGAGTCGCACCGACCAAGCAGAACTTCGAGCAAATTCAGTTCCTCCACCGTCTGGCCTGCCAAGCCACGTCGGACTCCGTGCCGATGGTAATTATGGATCGTGAGCACGTGGCGGCTGTCCTCAATCCGCCATGGACTGTGGAACAGTTATTTCACCATGGCTACCTTGGGGTGGAAGAGTGGTTGGAAAAGGCCAAAGCGTTTGAGACCTATGAGTGCGAGTTAGGGACAATTGCAGTCCCGCACGAACTGATCGCCTGCAACATGGCTTGCATCCGCGATAGTCTTGAGTGGCGGATTGAGCTCGGAGCAAATCCTATGGAAGGCCGATTAGGAACTCCACAGGTATCCGAGTTGCGACAATTGGCGGACGGCCTGTTTCTAGCGGATGGGGCTTCGGTTGGTGAATATGTTTTAACCGATACGCGGAAAGGGCCCATCGTCATCGATAGCGGGGCTCAGATTGGTCCATACACTTTGCTTCGAGGACCAATCTATATCGGCAAGAAAGCTCGTATTCTCGAACACTCCGCCATCAAAGACGCGGTCTCACTTTCCCACACGACCAAGATCGGCGGAGAAGTCGAAGCGTCTATTGTCGAACCCTACAGCAACAAGCAGCACCACGGCTTCCTGGGCCACAGCTATCTGGGCAGTTGGATCAATTTGGGAGCTGGTACTTGCAACAGCGACTTAAAGAATACGTATGGGACGGTCAACATGGAATACGGCTTCGGCAAAGCGTCAACCAACATGCAGTTCTTAGGCTGCATCATGGGGGATTATTCCAAGACCGCTATCAATACCGGCATCTTCACCGGCAAGGTCATCGGCGTTTGCAGCATGATGTACGGATTTGTAACCAGCAACGTCCCGAGCTTTGTCAACTACGCCAGACTCTTTGGCCAAATGGCAAGTCTACCACCTGAAGTGATGGTCAGCACGCAACAACGCATGTTTGCACGCCGTGATGTCCAGCAACGCGGCTGCGACGTGCAGTTGATCTATGACATGCACCGCATCACGCAAATGGAACGCGATCGATTCGGCGATGCATTGGCGCTCTAGTTGATAAACCATAGCTTTAGAATTGCAGCAAGGCAGGCAAAGCCAAAGAAGGATCTTGCACTTGCCGTCGCAAAATTCTTTATCATTCGACACTTCTCGCCAATCGCCAGGATCTTCGATGGATCTGGTTGCGAGGCTCCGCCGCTCCGCCTCGCAACCCGCTGTTGTGCAGGCCCGCGGCTCTGGCTGGGCTGCGCGACAAATAGCAGTTTACGAAAAATACGCGGATTCGAGATTTGTTCCGTTCTGCGATCTGGCCTCCAGGTTGGTCGGGACTGGCCGTTCAGGTTGGTCGGGGGCTTTTCTAGGCTGTCAAAAATTTGCTATTGCGATCGAATCTAAGAAGTATTTTCACTTCCGTTTTTGTTCCTCGCAAATTTTGCAGGTCCATATCGACATAGGTTTGGCTACCGTCGGTTTCCAACCGGCGGGGCCATATCTGACACCTACCCCGAATACCCGATATTCATTTCAGGTTTGCATCGCTGACCGCTC
>JBBRJI010000202.1:0-8823 GCA_038219625.1 Pirellulales bacterium
CGACGGTCGGATGTGGGTCGACTTGGTCTGGGGCTTCCAAAAGTACTTTGGTCGCGGCGGAGCGGCTGGCTCCCCCAAAAGCCTTAAGGAATCCGCAGCCAATCGCCATCGCAAGTTCATTCGAGGCCAAAATGCCGCCGCGGGCTGCTTTGTTGTTAGCTAGTGGCCAGATGGCTGAGGCATGAGTGGGCAACTTTCGCGATTCAGTTAAATCGCTTTCGATTGAATTCATTCAATTGCCCACCGAATTACGATGCCACGGACCTGCTTAGGCAATTTGGCAGATCGGGAAAACGAATCGATCGTTCATTGCCCGCGATTTACGGCAATACCGTTCAATTGTTTGTTTAACAATTAGCCGGAGGCGTACTCGATATGATTAACGTACGCCTACGGCTAACGGTTAAACGAAATTTTTGCGAAATTTGGCTTCATTGAACGGTATTGCGATTAACGGGTCGCCATTGGGATTCGCTCTTGGGGTCGCCCCGCAAATCCCTAGAACCACCGAGCGAGAATGGATCGCTCCGATTTCCAGACGTCAGTTGGCCAGTTGTCGAGGGAAAAGCATCTGGGAGCCCGCCTCTTTCGATTTTTGCGGGGACTCGTCCAGTTGACCGCGATGAGTTTGCATCGGACAAATTATTGATGGCATTTCCGCCCCCACTCGCATCTCCAATCATTAATTCGGAATCGGTCCGACTTCGATTCGTCTTGCTAGCTGTACTGCGACTCGAAGTTCCGGCTAGACTGCGTGCAAGTAGCTTTTCGCTTTCCGCAAGCCTTTGTTCTAGTTGGCCTTTGCGAGCTTCAAGCTCATCAGCTCGTTTTTTTTGTGCACGGAATTCCGCGAGCAGTCGGTCGCTCTCGAGTTGATACTGCCGCATCGCTTGATTGCCTGGAAATCGTTGGCAACCGGCCAGTCCAACGCAGCAAAGTAACAAAATCAACACGCGTTCAGGCGTTCGCCATTGGAATTCGCCTATCGGCCTGCGTATGATCGCTTTGCTATTCGATTTTCGGCTTGCCATGGGTGTGGGAATCAATGCAATCAATGTCGTTGGAAAGCGTGCGACTCTCTTTGTTCCCACGCGACTTTATTGCATAGCAAATCCATTGCATTCGACGTAAGCCCAAACTGGCGGGGGCAATCTATCTTTTTTAATTGCCAAATTTTACTTTTGGCCAAAGCAAAACACACTTCCCTTTTCCGTCGCGATAACGAGTCTGTCGTCGGCGATGGCTGGCGAAGCAAGGATTTGGCCAGACATCTGGTACGACCACGTTTCCTTACCGGTCTCTAAATCGATTGCATATAGCATTCCGTCCATGGCACCGATCCAAGCCCTACCGCCACAAATGACTGGCGAACCTTCCGTCCGTTTTTTAAGAACGGCTTCCCAAAGGACTTTTCCGTTACGCAAATCGACCCCTAGAACGCGGCGATTTCTCATTGCAATTACGGTGATTCCGCTCAGTTGCCCGTTTTCGAATTTGCCCAATGTGGCTGGCGATGATCTGATATCATTGGATTGCAATTCTTCCGCAAAGGTCCAAAGGATCTTCTCGGTTTCGACATCAATGGCAAGTACGACTCCAGGTTGCGTGGGAACGATGGCAATCTTGCCGATGACACTAGGAGTGCTCAATGTCGGCGCTTGGAGTGGAACGCCATCACCGATTGATTCACCCTTGATCAAATCGATTTTGTGCAATTTACCATCGCATCCACCCAACAAGGAAAAAGTCTTCCAAATCGTTGGCGATGAGCGCAATTGATCGCCAGTTGCAAATTTCCATTTCGGCTCACCTGTCTTGATATCCATGGCGAACATCGTACCCCCTTCACTTGTTAGGAGAACGTTGTCTTTGTAGAAGTTTCCACCGTTCGCAACTTGCTGTTCGATTTCTTGAGTCCAAACCTCCTTGCCGGTTTTCGCATCCAAGCAATAGACCATTCCGCTGTAATCGCCGATGACGATGCAGCCTTGGTTGGCCGCTGCCGAAGTGACAAAGCCATCCTTCTTTTTTACCGTCCATTCAGCTTTTCCGGTGCGAAGGTCAATTGCATGTATGGTGCCTTCGAAGTCACCGACGAAGACCTTCCCTTCATAAATGATAGGTGTTCCCTCAAATCCAGCTTTGTCCGATTCCGTCTTGTATTCCCACAGAACGTCGGGCTTTGCTGGAATCGTGCTGTCCCCAGTGGCCGTCGACGCCGAATTCCCTCTTCCGACCGGCCAATCGCTGGATTGTCCGATGGCGACGAGGTTCTGCCATAAGCATACGAACAACATCAGACCCGCAAGGGAACGTAATGCCTGAAGGCCACTCGAAAAACACTTCTTTAGAATGGACATGGATTGGTACCTCTTTACGCTGGCAGGTGTCGCTCTACAATCAAAGTCGAGAAACACGGGCTCAACTATCGTGCCACATTGGTTCGAAACAAAAAAATTGCCTGGATAAAATAAATAATCTCTGATTCTATCCGCAATCCAACGATGGAGCAAAGCTTCCCCCGAATTTCAGATGGAATTGATCTGGATATTGCCCCATTGCGTTTGGTATCGTCCCACACGTGTATACTCGAAATCGCTGGCCAGGGACGGATTCCGTGGACGAAAAACAAACGGTCACACAATCGACTCGAATGGGTCACTGGCTCATTCCCTTTGCACTTTCGGCGATCGTCGGATGTGTGGATGGGCCGTTGTACGAGCTTAAGAAATTAAATCCTGTCATTCAGAGCCAATGGAAAAAGGACCGGGAACGCGGGCCCGTTTTTCCTGATCGGGTCGACGAGTTGCGGCTGATTGGTCGTCGATTCCCAAACATGCCGCAAGGCGAACGGGCAGAAAAGGTAAACTTGATAAGCTCCATGGTAGACACGGAGACGAGTTCGGAAATTCGGCGCGAGGCTGTTCTGGCTCTTTCCCAAGCGATGAAGCAACCAGGTGCCACCGAGACGATCATGAAACTTTCGCAAGACAAAAATGATAAAGTTAGATTGGCTGTCTCCAAAGCACTGCGTGACCAAGTGTCCCCCGAATCAACACAGACCCTTTTAGCCATGGCAACGTCGGACTCGAACGAAAGCGTTCGCTTGGCCGCCGTTGAGTCACTTGGCCCTCATAAAACGGAAGAGGTGAAGCAGTTTTTGACGAAACAGCTGAACAATAGCAAGCCTGCATTGCAATACTCGGCGTCTCTGGCTCTGCGAGACTTTACCGGCAAAGATTTCAAAGGTGATGTCGCCATGTGGAAACGGTATCTCGACGGGGAAGACGTCGAGCCAAAATCCCCCACTTTCTATGAAGCGGTACAGCCGTACTTGCCATTTTCACGATAGCTTGCTAGCAATCACACCTGCCAACCGACTCCGTTGAAATATTCCGATTTTTATGACTGTATCGGCCTTACCTTTCACGCCGATAGCAAATTTGGTTGTCGATTTTTTGAAAACGATACGCGTAAGATTGGTGCCTAGGAACTATGCAGTTGCGGTTTCGTCGACAAAAATTCGCCCGTTTCATTTTGCTTTCATTCGGCTTCCTCATCATTGGCAGCACTTCCGCGTTTTGCCAGCAAGAGCCCGTGCAGGTCGAGAACACTGAAGAACTGCAGTGTGCTTCCACTCTTGCGTTGAAGATCGCGACCGCGAGCATGTCTCACGTATCCCCGTTTTTCTGGTGGATGGCAGGCCCAACCACCAACTTCTTCCCGGATGAAACGGTCGAAGAAGAGCTTATTGAATTGAATCAAGGGTCGGTCGAGAATTCGGTCACAATCGCGATGAGCGAACCACCGAGAATGAATAGGCTCGAAGAGCTTCCGTTGGCTACTACGCCCGATGTGAACAGCGAGGCAAGCGATGAGCACGATGTACCAGATAAGGGGCAACTGGATGAAGCTCCGCGAAAACCCACTCCGCGCAACGTCCGAATACCCTTCGACGATGAACCGGAGACTGCAAAACCAGTCGTTAAGAATATCGAAACGCCCAAGCCTACGGGGAATCGGGATGTTGATTCACAGCGGGATCAAGAAGAGCCGCAACTGGATCCACGAAGCGTTGGAATGAATGACCGGGATCAACAAGGCATCGATGCACTCATTGCCGCGACACCAGTATCCAAACGGCGAGAAATCCGTATCGAGGACCCGTCGAACGAGGGAATTAAGGTCGCCCCTATCGTTCAAACCAAACCCTTAGATTCAGTCCTCGTCAATCGACTACAGCGGACTGAGGCCTGCTTGGCATATTATCTTGACAATCCCGAATCGACATCCGTCCGATCACCATGGGCTGTAATGCATGCTCTATTGGCATTTGGCAGCGACTACGAGATGATTCACGGGCAAGGTCGCGTCAATGCTATCGGTTGGATGTGTCACAACGGCACGTGCAGGACGCAGCGGATCTTCACGCCGAATGGCATTGGCTTCACGCCAAATGTTGGCGGTGGCGTGCAAGGACACGAGGGCCAGTTCCTAGCGATTCTCGCTCAATCCAACGTCCCGTTAAATTATCCAACCCAGGTCGGATCGGCTAAGTTCAAAGTCGAGGACTTGGTCCGTTACGAGATGGCAACCTGCAAAGAGAAGTCGGAGTTGACTTTCAAACTAATCGGTTTGTCCTACTACTTGGATTCAAACAAGCAGTGGCGGGCCAATGACGGAAAAGTCTGGACGATCTCCAAGCTGATCCAAGAAGAAATGGCTCAACCCATTGTCGGTTCAGCCTGTGGGGGTGTACATCGTCTCATGGGACTCTCCTTCTCAGTCAGACAGCGCCAATTGCAGGGGCAAACGATCTCCGGTCAGTATGCCAGAGCAGCCAAGTTTGTTCGCGACTATGTGGAATACACTTGGCAGATGCAGAATCCAGATGGCAGCTTCAGTACGAGTTGGTACGAAGGACGTGCAAATGAACCCAACGAGGAACGAAAAGTCCAAACGTCTGGCCACATGTTGGAATGGTTGATGTACACATTGTCGGACGATGAGCTCAAGAACCCACGCGTGGGGAAAGCGATCGATTTCTTGCTTTCCAAGATCTATGACAAACGGGAAAACAAATGGCCGATCGGGCCTCGGGGGCACGCAACCAGAGCGGTGGCTCTCTACCAAGGCAGAACCAAAGAAATTCTTAGCAAACCAAGCCCGTCGGTGCCAAACCAGACGGCCATCAAGTCGGTACCGGCCCCAATTCGCAAATGAAGTTGCCTGGCGGGAAATGTTTGTGTCCGGGTGAGAAGGTTGTTGCTACAATGAGACACTTCCATTGCCAACCATTGCCAACCATTGCCAACCCCCCCGCGTCATCCATGAACAAAATCCTACGTTTTTGGCGTCCATCTGTTACGTTTCCCTTCCAATGCTTTCTTCTCGCATCGGCAATGACTTCCATTATTTTGGGGGCAGATCCGTTTCCTCTGAATGGAAAATGGGACCGTTTTCGAGGCGAAAATGGCATGGGAGTTTTGGCGAAATGCCAAGTTCAAATACCGTGGAAAGAGTCCCAAGTGCACTCGGTCCCTTTGCCTGGAAGCGGGAATGGATCGCCGGTACTGTCCAATGGCATGGCCTTTTTGCTAGCCGCAGATCCAAAGGATGCAACGCGACATGTCGTAGCTGTCGACCTGGCAAAGAACGCGATCGACTGGGTGAAGTCCTACCCCTCGTCAACCCATGCTCTGCATAAGTTCAGCTCTTACGCGTCGTCGACTCCCTGCGTAGACGCAGATCGTGTTTATGTTGCTTGGGCTGACCCAGAAAATGTGGTCGTCAAAGCTTTGACACATTCGGGGGAGGAGGTATGGACGCGCAAGCTCGGACGCTATGTTTCTCAACACGGGTTCGGAACGTCCCCGATGTTGGTGGACGGTAAACTTATTTTGCTGAATTCCCAGGATGCATTGGAATTGCCAGCGGGGGTCGAGCCTGGCGAGGATCACATGATCGCAATGGATTGCAAATCGGGCAAAACCGCTTGGGAAACCGCACTACCCACAAAAATGGTTTGCTATGGCGTGCCTTGTGTTCGACGAGTTGGTGAAGGCACCGAGTTGGTTTGCAGTACAACTGGACAAGGAATGTTTGCCTTGGATGCAAACAACGGTTCTCTTTCGTGGTCGCATGATTGTTTTAAACTGCGAGTCTGCGCATCATCGCTATTAGTCGGCAACATTCTTGTCGGATCGCAAGGATCTGGGGGTGGCAAAGACAATCGCTTAGTCGCTTTTGATATCGATTCCAAAAAGGAGCTTTTTGACATCACTCGAGCATTGTCACCTTATGTCCCAACTCCGGTCTCGGTCAACGGTTTGTTGTTTTTGTGGAGCGACAGTGGCATAGTCACATGCTTAGAATTAACGACAGGGACTAACATCTGGAGTCATCGCATCGGTGGCGATTATTCCTCTTCGCCAGTCGTACTTGGAGACAAGCTGATCAACGTATCTCATAACGGAGTTGTGCACGTTCTTGCGGCGAGTCGCGAATTTCAAAAGCTCGGATCGGTGGAAACCGGCAAACCGACGCTGGCGACCATTGCAGCGGATAACGAGCATGTTCTGCTTAGAACCGATTCGGAACTGCTGATTGTTCGTTAATCGTTTCAACCTCTTTTTAGCCACAATACCGGAGGCGGCAGTGGTCTACCTCCAGTAAGGCTAGGGGCAGTTGGAAATCTACCTATTAACTGAGTGGCGCGGGTGGCACGGGTGGCACGGGTGGCACGGGTGGCACGCTCTGAGGTACGAAGGGCGTGGTGAATCGCTAGATTCATTTGCCACACTTCCCACGCCCATCGCTAATCGCTTTGGGCGTGCCACACAGTCCTCAAACGAAATTTTTGCGAGATTGGGCTTCATTGAACGGTATTGGGGTTACACGAAGCTATCTGCCGCTTTCGGACATGATCTCGGCCATTTGTTGCGTGACCATGGGCAAGAAAATCACTCCCGAATAGTGATTGGCTTGCATCTCAATATGATGCGTTGATTCTAAGTGGGCTGCGTCTGCAAACAGCTTTGCATTTCTCGGCGGAACGACATCATCGTAAAGCGCAGAGAAAAGCCACGAACGGGTCGGGTCTACCCGATGTGCCACTCGCAATGGTTCAATACTGTTGAGCATGCTTCGCACTTCGCTTTCCTTCATGCCACTCTTCATTAACTCCTCTCGCACCTGTGCGGATTCTTTCTTGCCGTCCATCAACACACTATAAAGATCTCCCCCTGCCAGAAATACGATGACGCGATGGTATCCATGGTCCAGGCCAGCCGTGGTTGCGGTCACAAAGCCACCTAGACTTGTGCCTTGTAATGAAATCCTGGTCGTGTCGATCATCGGCATGGTTGCCACGGCATCTTTTGCGCGGCGTGCGTCGGCAATACCCTGTTGCAAAGCTCCGACCAAGTTGATGTCTTTGGGGCGTCCACCTGGACCACGGCGCACACCGTAATAAGGCAATTGCATCATGAAGGTATGGATTCCCTTGGCTCGAAGAGCTTTCGCAATTACTCTTCCGATCGTCATGCCGCTGCCAGATTCGTGAACGATGACCGCAGCCGGTGCCGCAATCGGCTGGCCAGATTTGTCTTTGACTTGGTACCATTCCATCGCGACTTCATCGTTCAACGCGTTGCCACTGGGCTTCGAACTGGGGAATCGAACCAACCAATCACCGCAGTCCTTTTGAGCTGATTGCAGATGCACCGAGAATTTTCCAGGCAGCCACTTGAGTCCATCCAAGCAGAGCTTCGCATCGGCGCTCGTTTCAAGGCCAATGTCCAACGAGTCGACAGCCTCAAATCTGGAATTCGTCGATAATACTACCTTATCGGCTATGCCAACTTGCCCAGGCATCTGCTTGAGCAAATCCTGCAGATCCAGTTTAACGTAGGGTCGTTCCGCTGCTGGATGCTTGTGATCCGCATTCGCAATGAAGAGAACACGATCTTCTGGCACGAAAAGTACGTTGTGCAAATTGGAAGACATGGCAACCGGACGAGACATCAGGGATTTCGCTGAGTCCGCATTAAAAGTCCCGTATCCTGCATTGATGCGTTTTCTCAATTCATCCAATCGCGATCCAGCGGACATCACGACGGCATCTGGAATGCCATCCCCCAGCAAGGCATGCGCTTCGCCTGGGGCCACAAATTGCAACGACTCTGGCGTAGCCGCAACGCCCACCGCCGAACGGTCTTCGCCATCGGCAAAGACATAATAGTATTCACAGGTTCGTGGACTGTTTCGCCAAAGCTGTTTGACTTGTTCGAGCGAGGAACACTCTTCCAGTCCACGTCGCATGAGGGTCGCCATCGGGACGCCGTCCCATTGACCTTCTCCTTTGCCACCCATTTCACCAAGTGATATTTTTTCAGCGTTCATGCCGCTCACGCTGCCGGTGAAGCCAGCATAACCAACGTTTGCGAATGGAATCATCCCGTTGGGAGCAACGATGAAGGTAGTGGCGGCATCTTGCAAGCCAATCGTTGTCATGTAGTCGAGGACTCGGCCGTGATACAGCTTGCCACCTTCGGTCGCTTTGCCGAACAGTGCAAAGCCTGAGCAATGAAACATTTCGGGGAAAACATTGAGGGCCTCGATCAAATCAGGATTCAGTTCCAGGCTCGCTGCCAGTGCTCTTGTTTCGGCTTTATGTCGCTCAGGAATATGCGGTGCCAATTTCGCATATGCGGTCTCAAGGTCTTCGCGAAACCATCGCCCAGTTACTATCGTTTGAACCGTACCGAAGGCGTACATGACCGAATCAATACATCGAATGGCCTCCTGTTTAAGCAGTTTGCC
>JBBRJI010000203.1:0-8815 GCA_038219625.1 Pirellulales bacterium
GGTCAAAGATTACGACCCAGAGGAACTGAGCCCTCTGCGATTTACGGCAAGAGACGCCGAGGCGTTGGCAGGCGAATTGACCGGATTGCAATTCGATGTGACGCTAATGACCGGTGCAGCCACCCGCCCACAACTAAAACCCAATTCGGCTGACAAGATCGAACGCGTACTCAAAAATCGTGCCGCCGGACTAACCGCCGACGACACACTCATCTTTGCATTCATGGGTCACGGAGTGCAGTTTGCCTCAGACAAGCCAGGTAATAATCAGAAAGACGAGGTACAAGAACTCTATTTCTGTCCGGAGGACGCGAGACTCGGCGATCGAAACTCACTCCTCTCGATGGACAAGGTTTACAACGCACTGGGTGGCAGCCAAGCGGGTCGCAAACTACTGCTGGTCGACGCCTGCCGCAATGACCCACAACCTCCAGGCAAGCGCCGCGGCAAGGAGACTGAATTGGAGCCCGTCGGTCGTGCCATTCGGACCGTTCCGAAGGGGATGCTGGCGATCTTTAGTTGCTCGGAAAGCGAAAGCAGCCGCGAGTATCCAGACTTGGATATGGGCTATGGCCAAGGGCATGGCGTCTTTACTTATCACGTTCTCAAATACTTGCACGGAGACGCTGGCGAGACATTTTATCCCCAGCAACAACTGACCGTCACCGACCTCGCCCACTATGTCGGTCGAGAAACCAAGGATTTTGTATGGAACAAGGATAACAAGGATCAAATCCCAATCCCGTATGGCAAACTGGCGCCTTGGAGTCTTGGATCTGCACCGGCAGGAAAACGACCACTTGAAAAAACGTTTCGCAGCAAATCAACGGGTATGGAGTTGATGCTCTTGCCGGCTGGACCATTTACAATGGGTTCGCCGGAAGGTGAGTCAGAACGCGACAAAGATGAACTCCAGCACCGGGTCTCTATAAGTCGCCCCTTCTACATGGGCAAATACGAAGTCACGCAAGCCGAGTTCAAGCGAGTTCTGGGGTTTAATCCGAGTCATTTTACGGATTCTACACGTTTGCCAGTTGAGTCAGTATCTTGGTTTGATGCGGTCTCGTTTTGTAACAAACTCGGCGAATTGGATGGTTTCCAGCCATGTTATCGTATTATGCAAATCGAAAAGGATGGAAACAACATCAAGTCGGCCCAAGTTGGCATCAACAAGGGAGTCGCGGGTTATCGCTTGCCGACTGAGGCCGAATGGGAATACGCCTGCCGTGCAGGCACAACGACGCCATTTCACTTCGGCGCAAATATCACGGCATCCCAAGTGAACTTTAACGGCAACTATCCTTACGGCAACGCGTCCAAGGGTATCTATCGTGAGAAGACAGTCGAGGTGGACTCGCTTTCGGGGAACGCCTGGGGTTTGCATCACATGCACGGTAATGTAAATGAATGGTGCCAAGATTATTACGACGACTACGAATCAGCAGTCGCAACTGATCCTGTCGGTCCCACAGAAAAAGAGGGCTCGTACCGGGTTCGCCGAGGCGGTAGCTGGAACAGCGTCGCCAGGTTCTGCCGGTCGGCGTTCCGTCGCAGGAACTCGCCTGACTACCGGAGCAGCTTCCTGGGCTTTCGTGTCTCTTTAGTTCCAACTGGCAGGTGAGCAGGCAACAGCAGCCGAAGGGCGTTAGCCCACGGTTCAAGGCACAGAAGAGAACGGAGCGTCATACGTAGGTCCGTAGAGAGCTCAGCGGAGCAGCGAACGGAGGCACCGGAGTATGACGCGGAGTGACTAATGCCGGGGGTGCAGGGGGCTATGCCCCCGCTCGCGCGTTTTTTTTTAAACCACGAATCACACGAATGACACGAATAAAAAAGCAGTCAGATTCCTATTTTGGACGACCTTCCCGCGATCTATGCAGCCCAGAAAAATCGATCTGATGCTCTTTTTTCCTTGTCTTCATTCGTGTTATTCGTGGTTCTCCTAGGGGCATTGATCTTTGCATTTTTCGTTGATAGGCTATCCATCGGTGAACGGTCAGAAAGGGCTCGAACCGGGTCAACCGAGGCGGTAGCTGGAACAACAACGCCAGGAACTGCCGGTCGGCGAACCGTAACAGGAACTCGCCTGACAACCGGAACAACAACCTGGGCTTTCGTGTCTCATTAGCTCCAAGCGTTATGCAGTTGCTAGTCAGTTGGAACCGATCGTTATCCTGAATGCTTCGGCACTGCCAAGCGTTCGAATTCAAGTTCGGTGCTGAGGGGTGTTAGTAGGCGTCACGAAAGCTCCCCTCAGCCTTTTCGCCGATACTCGATAGTACTGCGGTTCGAAACCGCCAACTCTTAATATTTGCACTCCGAGTGAATGCCAACAATGCATCCACTTTCATTTGAAGCTCGCTCACGGACATTTTTCCCGAGAGTACTAACTGTTGGTAGGCACGGAGCTTAGTTCGGAACCGAATCTTACTCGTGCGATTTAGTTCAACGTGGGAAGAAAAGACCCGACAGCCCAAAAAATTCATCCCATAATGCGAATGCTGTCCGCTGGCTGGCTTTGCCTCAAGCGAAAGGGTGTCTGACAGAAATTCATAGCATCGATCGCGAGTCTGATTTAAGATTCGCGGCGATTCACCCCACAAGACCATATCGTCCATGTATCGCACATAACCGCCAATTCGCAAATCCTCCTTTACAAATCGATCAAACCATCCAAGATAAAAGTTTGCAAAATGCTGGGATATTAGACTGCCAATCGGAAGTCCTATTCCAGTTGATCCCTGGAATGACTCAATGACAGTTTCAAATAGGCCGAGAAGAAGTGGTTCCTTGAACCGTCGTGCGAGCAGTCGGTTTAACGTCCCGTGCGAAATACTGTTGAAGTACTTGCGAATGTCCAGTTTCAAGAACGCCGGATAACACTTTGCAAAGTATTGCGATCGAACCAACGCCGTGTCTCGACCAAGTCCCTTTCGGCACGCAAAAGAATCACTGATTAGCCAACGATCGAGGTAGGGCTCACAAACATTCATTATCGCGTGATGAACAATTCGCTCGCGAAAAGATGGGGCAGATATCATTCGCAGTTTCGGATCATAGACAACAAACTGGGAAAACCGACCGAACGCAAAACGATCGTCGCGAACTTCTGCACAGAGCTCCTTAACCTGTTTGTCCAGAGACTCGGCGAACATTCTAACTTCTAGCCGATCACGCTTACCCAAGCTCGTTCGATAGAAGGCAATACGAAAATTTTCGCGTGTAAACAATTGCTGCCACAACCCGCCGATTCGTTTCATAGTGGCGGTGGTGCTTGAACAAGCTGGGATAAAATCAGAAGAATACGATCGGCGTATTTATCGATTCTCGCCTCACCAATGCCGTCGATCTCGCGTAACGCTACTTTGCTGGTTACGCAACGTTGCACCATTTGAGCAAGTTGTTCGTTGGTGAATACGGTATAGACCGGCACCGCTTCCTGCTGTGCGATTTCCTTTCGAAAATCACGTAGTTTGGCGAACAAAGCGAACTGCTCCGGCGAAAGTATTTCTCGATAGTCTGTTCTCGCACGGTTCGAACTCGTGGCTTTGAAGGTTGAGCCTTCTGAGGCTGGAGGCAAATAGTCGACGCATATCGACCAGAAGGAATTGACACCATCCTCGACCCAATTGCGTTCGAGCGATAACACGCGCTGGCTGCCAATAAAACTGTTTAACTCCCTTTCACTATTCTCGATATCGCGGACGGGGATCAGAAAGACTTTGAGCGGCATTGGTGGGCGCCATTGAACGAGTGGGAAATGAGGACCGTTTTGAACCACGAATAACACGAATAACACGAATGAAGACAAGCACAAAACAGGAAGAGAATGATTTGAATGTTTCGGCTCGTGCACCCAGCACGAAATGATCGATCAAATTGAAAACTGATTGCTTTTTTATTCGTGTGATTCGTAGTTAAAAAATTGAAAGTGAAAGAGTTGTCAGAATCGAAATCGCGCGCGAGCGGGGGCATGGCCCCCTGCACCCCCGCATGGTTCACTACGCGTCATACTCCGGTACCTACGCTCGCTGCTCCGCTGAGCTCTCTGCGGACCTACGTATGACGCTCCGTTCTCTTCTGTTCCCTGAACCGTGGGCTAACGCCCTGCGGCTGATGCTGCCTGCTCACTTGCCAGTTGGAACTAATGAGACACGAAAGCCGAGGTTGAAGTTCCGGAGGTCAGGCGAGTCCCCGCTACGGACCCCCGACCGGCAGAACCAGGCGTAGTTGTTCCAGCTACCGCCCCGGAAAACCCGGGAAGAGCCCTCTTTTTCAACCGCACCCACAGGATCAGTCACGGCTGCCGATTCGTAGTCGCCGTAATAATCTTGGCACCATTCCCAAACATTCCCATGCATGTCGTACAACCCCCAAGGGTTCTCTATAAAACTGCCGACCGGCGCGGTTGTCACGAAGCCGTCCTTAGCTTGAATCGCGTATTTCCAATTGTACTTGGCTTTCGCTGTTCCATCTGCAACATTGCCTACGCTCGCTAAACCCTCAGCATTGTTTCCCATAGAGAACTGAGTGGTTGTTCCCGCACGGCAGGCGTATTCCCATTCGGCCTCCGATGGCAGGCGATACGTCCGCCCCTCCTCACGACTTAGCCACTGGCAAAATCGATTGGCATCATTCCAGGAAACGTTGACCACAGGGTGATCGTCACCCTGAGTGAAACCAGGATTCCGCCAATTGAATTGCACATCCTGCTTGTTGGTGCCATCGGTTAAATTGAATCCATAGCCACCCTTGCCATCGCTTTCCGCCTCGGTCTTGTATTGCGAGGATTCGACAAACTTTCGAAACTGCGCTACAGTCACTTCGTGTTGCCCAAGATAAAACGGCTTGCTAATCCGTACCTTATGACGGTTGGCGGCATCTTCGAACCAGGATTTATCGCTTCCTGGAAACATCTTGATAAGTTCTGCAACGGCTGTCTCATTGCCCATCATGAATTCACCGGCAGATATTCGCCGCAGTTTCATCCCGAGACTGTTGGTGATCACGGAGCGCTGCAAGGTTCCCAATGGCCAATCGATGACTTCTGTCGGGCTCTTGAGGACCGGTGATTGATCGAGATTGAGCTTGCGATACACAAAATCGCTCGTCTCTCGGCGTGAGTAGTTGGCCAGTTCGACAAGACTCACTTGATCTCGTGGGTAAATCTTTCCCTCGCCATCGCCGCGCAAATACTTGAGGATGTGATAAGTGAACACGCCATGCTGAAGATCGGGATGCTCGACGCTTTTCTCTTTCTCCGCGCAACTGAACAGAGCCAACATTCCTTTAGGAACCGTTCTGGGAGTAAGTCCCACCGTTCCCAAATCGGTACTCGTCGATCGGAAGAGATCGGATTCGGCCTCATTCCGGCAGGCGTCGACAATGAGCAGCTTTCGTTCGGCAGGCGATTGGCTAACGATCTCCATGACGCGAGTCATTGGTACCAACGAATCCAATTGTTTCAGATTGGCCTCCTCGGGACAGAAGTAACTTTCTCGCGATCCATCAGCAAGCGGCGGCTGTTTTTTGAACAGCACACCGTGACCTGCCATGAACACGACCAAGGTGTCTTCTTTGCGAACGCGACTGCAACTGGCCGCAAATTGATCCAGTATTTTTTTGGCTGTCGTCGGGTTACGGGCCGGTAACTCTGCTTGGCTGGTCATCGAAACAACATCGAACCCCAAATCGGTTAGCACACGTCCCAATTCCAGGGCGTCATCTTCGGCATAGCGTAGCCGGTTAAAGAAGTTTGGATCGTAGCGTTCGATCCCGACGACCAAGGCATATTTTTTCCCGCGTTCCTGAGCTAAGACAGAAACGTTGGAAAGGAATAGGAAAATCAAAGTCCAAGTTGCGTGAATGGTTTTCATAATCGTTCTGTGCTTGCTATCGTTCGGTGATGAGCAATTGAACCACGAATCACACGAATGAAGACAAAAATAGGAATAGCTTGAAATGTATTTCGGTGGCTGCACCGAGTACCAAGTACGAGATGATCGTTCCATTCAGGATTGCGATTCTTATTCGTGTGATTCGTGTGATTCGTGGTTAGGAAAATTGGAGTTCATTCTCGAACTAGTCGCACCAACAGTTTATTCTATCTGCAACGAGAATCGTAGTAGGTTCTTCCGTTCGAATATCCTGGACCATAATTGCTACGGTAACCGTAGGTGTTTTGCGGCGAGCTGACGTGCTGGTGTTGGTAATGATTATGACCGTAGTAACCACTGCCCGCCGAGTAATTTCGACCATTCGTTGAAGCGCCAAAGCCGCCGTAGGCCGAATGATTCCCCACTCCCACGTTCTGCGAATACGAGAATCCCGTTCGCGGATTCGAGTAATAGAACGACGATCCGTACTGGGCCTGAGCAGCCTGTGTACTGAAAAGCCCAATTGCGGCGACCAGCCCAAACGCCCGAGACTTTTTCAAGATCCAATTTGCTAGATTTCCCACGATTTCACCCTTTTCGACTAGGAACAACGCATTGCGGACGCACTCGCGTCTGCATCAATACTTATGAAACGTTGATGCTGCCGAAAACTTCCCAGTTTTTTCACTTTATTGCGTCGCATCGAAATGTTGTCAGTTTTGATGCTCCCGAGGGAACGGATCATCGATCCTACATCCCTAGATAACTCAACATCTGCCGATTTGCAGTTGCAACGGCCATCGATTTTCCATTGCTCCAGCTTACCGCAATTGGAACTGCATTGAGACTGCTCAATAACCAATCCAAGAAACTGCGAACTACCACGGCGTTCGAAAGTATTGAGTCTGGTTTCACTTCAAACGAATCGCCCGCCGCTCCGACGAATTCTATCGAATAACGAACTCTTGGATCTTGTCGGCTATTTTTTCACTCGGGGCGACCACTGGAACTCGCGAAACGCAGGACGATTTCCCGGATCTCGCGTATAGACGGCTTGCGTCCCGCGGCTAGCAACCGACGGCTGTGGCGAAAAAAGATCGTGATACATCGCAGTGATCGCATAGCTTGTCTGAGACGCATCCTGCATCGGAAAGACTTCTTCCATGAAAACCTCGCGCTCCGTAATCCAAATCAATCGGTTTGGACTATCCGAGAAACCCACATGAGCTTTCTCGCCACGAATTGCCAGAAAGTCCTTCTCGTCAAAGTAGTAGACCATCCCAAGGACATAGGATCTATTCGTTTTTTCCGAGTCCGGGGAAACAACTTGAGAACTCTGACTCGGCTTTGCGACCAAGTAATTCCAGCCGAATCCATTGCTGATCCAAGCGTACTGTAGCGACTGGATCCTTGGCAGATCGTTCTCGGTCTTTCGTGGTGTTGCGTAATTGACAGTTGGTTGCCAATCGTGATTGACGTTCGAGTCGTCCCACTGGCCAAACCAACGACCGTCAAATGCCGCGAAGCTGGCCGTGGATAACGACGCTTCGCCAATCAATTGCGCTGCGATACGCTCGGCGTTCAGATTGAATTGACCAATTGGGCGGCCGGACTTAAGGGAATCAACTGCCGACGCCTGAAGGTCCGCGGTCGCCATTAGAATGCGGCCCAGAGGGGTTTGGCCAGAAGAATCGCGGGCAAGCAACTTGACTCGTAAAACTTCGGCCTTCCTTAATCCGCCAATCATTGGTTTTTCCTGCAAAGCCCAATGAGACATTTCAGGCGGAAAGAGGTGATCGTGCTGACTTGAGAACGGGTCGAATGCAACGACATCTCGAGATGTGTTATTGCGTGCGACCGTGTCCTGAGCGATCGTTTCGCGAGCAGCAAAACCTCCAGCGACGACCACTGCGATCAACGTCACAAATGATCGAGTGGTAACGACAATCGCAGCGTGCCTACTACAATTTGGATTCATGACCTTTGCTTTCAATTGATGGACCTACGCTAATTTTCAACATTTTGATACTGTCTTTTGATTCAAGTAACGTCTCCAACGTTGCAACATTCGTTAGAATGTAACAATGGCGATCAAGCCGTCAATCCAATGCCGTCGAGACGGCTGTGCAAGGACGAGCGAGAGCGAGAGCAAGTACTGGTTCGCTTGATTTCGCTTGCTGCAAGTTAGTCATCGGCCCTCCGTCGAAGTGATCGTTTTCCGCAGATGGTGCCCTGGCCTAGAATTGACATACATTCATACGACTGTCAGAATGTATGTTTATTGACAAGTTCCCTCCACCCATTTCTTGCAGGTGCTGCGATGTCCCAAACGCTTGTTTTTCCCCAAATTGCAGCGGCTCAGGCAGCAACTGAACTGTTGTTGCAATTAGGGCTCATAAATGCTTGTGAGCAGAAACGTTGTTTAGACCGAGAACAAAATCGATTTTTGATCAAGTTCCATCTCTGGCAACGCAACTCGGGTGGGAGGAAGTTCCGCAGGGCCAGGAAGGTGGCGGCGTCCACTGTTGTCATGTCGAGGTGTCCGAGAAGCATTGGGTGTTCCCCTGCGACGACGCTCCGAAACCACACATTCCGATGGAGTTTGCTTTCGGACCTTTAAAAGTCAACGATGTCGTCGGAGGCTGCGATATTCGTCCAATGTCGCCCAGTCGGCGAGCGTCGATGGGGGATTCTGCCCCAACGTGTGGCCACTGACTTTTTGATTCGTCAGCAGAATCTGTGGGTGCAGCGAAAAGTGGCGCCATTTACTGCGGCCCATTTGGTGAGGTCCACCTGGGCTTGCAAGGACAAGTTCAGGTCGGGAATCTCTTGCAGCGACACCGAATTGAGTGCTTGAGCTTGTATCGAAGGTCACTCTTCGAAAGTCAGCGTCGGTACAGAAGACGTATGGACCGCCGCAACGCGTCAGGGGTACTTCA
>JBBRJI010000204.1:0-8788 GCA_038219625.1 Pirellulales bacterium
ACCACACCAGTGTTTTTTGGACAAATTGAATGCCTGAGCCGGCGACTAAGTCTTTGACGGTACTTGAAACAATAATCTCATTCCTGTCGCTATGATTTGCTACCTCTCGAGCTAAGTCCACCGCAGGTCCCCGAGTGCGATGTTGCTCGACTTCGCATTCTCCGGTGTGCACTCCTACTTGGACATCGACACCTAGCCTGACGGCAGAATCGCGAACGGCCATGGCTGCACGGATCGCTCGGGCTGGACCATCGAAACTAGTAACGATACGGTTTGGAGCCGAATGGATAGTTCGGCCTCGAAACAAATCTATCTCGCGCACGAAATGGGCTTGGGAAAGCCCCATCAATTGCGATTCGTGAAAAGTACCTGAATCTTGGGGCGTCATGACTTGAGCGCATAGGACGGTTGCAAGGATGCGATGCGCCTTTTGGTGTGGCTTGAGGCCGGTAAGGAATTCGGCAATGGGATCGAGCAATTCGTCTTGGTTGCCGACGAACGGCAAATGGTCGTTGCCTGGCAATTCTACAAATTTTGCACCGGGTATCTGCTCGGCCAAGTAGCGACCTTCTTCCACTTTCAAACATCGATCACCGGTACGATGAAGCACAATCGTGGGGACTTGAATGGCTTTTAGAATGGGACGAATATCAATCTGGGCGTTCATCTTGGTCAGCGCTAACGCAGCTCCGGGGCTGGCTCCCATTCGCAAATACGTAGCCCACCAGTTTGCAAATTCCTTGTTTTTGACTTGACTCGGTGCGCGTGCTTCGAGTCCGACTGGACCACCCCAGCTTCGCGCGATGTCGTCGAGAAATGCGTGATGCTGCTCTTCGGTAGGCCCCCATGGATAGTCAGGAGCCTTCAATCGCCTGGCATAGGAACCGATCATGACCAGCGCAATCGTCTTTTGCGGGTAGGTTGCTGCGAACAAACTGCACATCGGTCCACCCTCGGAGACGCCGAGCAAGATGGCGCTTTCGGAACCTGCTGCATCCATCACGGCTCGGACATCGTCCAGCCGCTGCTCAAGCGTTGGCAATTGGTCATAGGGAACACGATCGGAAAGCCCTGTTCCGCGTTTATCGAAGATGATGAGACGTGCGAACGAAGACAGTCGTTTTAGAAATCTTTCAAAAGATGGCTCTTTGCAAAACCAATCGAGATGCGATACCCAACCCATCACAAAGACCAGATCCAACTCTCCCTTACCCAAGATTTGATAAGCAATGTTGACCTCGCCACTGCGGGCATAGCGCACTTCCGGAATCTCAATGTGAGTGTCGTTCCCCTGGTGCTCACCCGTGTCGCCTGATTCGTTGATTAGATATTCGTTTTGACTTGAGTCTGGTACGCCAACCTGCGAATGACGGCCCGCGATCTGCCGCCTTGCCTGTTTGAGGTCCACGACAACTTCCTTTGCGGACTGATATCGCTCCTCCCGCTCCTTCCGAAGCAGCTTCTTGATAATAGATTCGAGCTCAGGTTGATGAACTTGAGCCAGTTGCTTGAGTTGTATTGGCTCGTCGTTTAGAAGCGACGATAGTATACGCGTTTCGTTGAGGGATCCATATGTTAATACGCCGATAATGAGTTCGAATAGGACCACACCTAGACTAAAGAGGTCTGCGCGCGAGTCGACATCCATTCGCCTAGCTTGCTCTGGAGACATGTAGCGAATCGTACCCATGATTTGGCCAGGATCGGTTGCGGATGGAAATCCAGAAGTGGCGTGGCTCGAGGGCGAGGGCGCAAACTGTTTGGCGATACCAAAGTCCAAAACTTTAACTAGACCATCGCTTCGGATCATGATGTTTTCCGGTTTGATATCCCGGTGCACGATTCCCGCAGCATGAGCCGCTTTCAGGGCTTCGGCAATTTGGATGGCTACATCCAGTTTTTTGATGAGCTCCAGCTCGGAAGTGTTGACGCTTCGCAACGTTACGCCATCCACAAACTCCGATGCAATGAAATGACAATTTTCTGATTTGCCAATCTCATAAATCGTCAAAATATTCGGGTGATTGAGTGCGCTAGCTGACTTGGCTTCTCGCTCAAAGCGTTGAATCCATTGCGGGGTTTGAGCGTGTCGGTGGGGCAATATTTTCAGCGCTACGTGGCGATCCAGGCGACTGACGCTTGCTAAGTAAACCTCCCCCATTCCGCCCATCCCGAGGCAGCGGACGATTTGGTATGTTCCGACCTTCGCTCCAGCGAGCAAAGTTGGAAGCGCTTGAATATGGGTTCGACCGTCAAGTCCCAAACCCGCTGTGGGGAATCGGAGCAGCATTCTTGGCCGCACCACTCAGTATCATCGCTGTGGCACTCTTCTATCGTTGGTCATGGTTCCTAGATGAACGCGGATTACAGAGGGCCAGAGACAAATACCGCGGGATTTACCGTGTTGTCGCCATGCCCACCGACCCAAGGGTCATTGCGATGCCCGGAGGTGCAGAAATCAAGATCGGAGATTATGGATGTCGCCGAGCCGGGCGATCACTTTCGTTACGTTGTTTCGGCCATGTCACGAGCGTGGTAAGAGCTTCGTACGAATGGACCTGAGGCTACTTTCTTGAACCCCATCGATTTCGCGATCCCATGCAATTCCTCAAATTCATCGGGTGGGACATAACGAACGACTGGCAAGTATTTTGGACCTGGCTGCAGGTATTGGCCAAGCGTCAGAAAATCGCAATGGTAGCGTCTGAGATCTGCAAGGCACTCGAGCAACTCATCTCGGGTTTCGCCTAAACCTAACATCAATCCACTTTTCGTTTTGATCGAGCTATTGCTGGTCTTCACGTGTTTTAGCAAGTCCAGTGTCCAACGATACTCGCTTTTTGGCCCACGTACCTTGCGATAGAGTCGTGGAACCGTTTCCATGTTGTGATTGAATACTTCCGGCGCCGATTCGATGACTCGATCGAGACCATGTTTATGGCGTACAAAATCCGGTGTGAGGACTTCCACGGAAGCTCCGGTCTTTTTTCGGACAGCAATGACGCATTGATAAAAATGTTCGCCGCCACCGTCCGGCAAGTCATCTCGGGTAACGGAGGTGATGACCACGTGTTTTAATCCCAAACGCAAGGCTGCTTCGGCAACCCGTTCCGGTTCGTCCCCTTCGATCGCCTCGGGTTTGCCTCGAGAAACGGCACAGAATCCACAGGGTCGGGTGCAGACATTGCCGAGGATCATGAAAGTGGCTGTGTTCTGCGAGTAGCATTCCATTCGATTGGGGCATTTTGCATTTTCGCAGACTGTTTCCAGTCGCAATTCGTTGAGCAGGCCCGAGGTAAAGTGGTTCGCATTTCCTTTAGGCACTTCTCGCCGAAGCCACGGTGGTAACCGTCTACTGGGTTCAAATAGGGGCGCAACCGAACCACAAGCCAAGGAATCCACACCTGTACCCTCAGGGCTCGGCAAAGTGTCGAGGGGCGACAGGACTTTCAAAATCGGTAATTGCATATTGGGATTGGATTGGGCAAAAGTCAAAAAGGCAAGGCTGAAAAACTATGATGTTGCCGTAGGCCATCGATTTGTCACGTGTTCCTCAACAATTGTGGTCGATCACTCCATTTCGGGCCAGGGACTATAAGCCGCTCGTCAAATTTTATCTAAGAAAGGAAAGTCTGCTTGGAAAAACAGATCCCTAAAATTCCGGCAAACATCTGGCATCAACTGCCTAGAATGACGTACATTAGGGGGACTTGCGCGAAAGCGGCAATCTTTAGATTTTGTTACGAGGTTGGTTAGATGATGATTATTCGATTTGTGACGCGTGCCATGAAGACGCTTCTTTCCGCGGCCGCTCCCGTCCTGGGGGTGTGTTTTTGGAGCCTTGCGCACACAAACGCGGTTGTAGGTTCGGAATGTTGCCCGTTCTGTTCGGCAGCCTCTCAGACTTTGCGGCAAGAGATCTTGTCGATGGATGCGGTCGCGATTGGCAGGCTGGAGACGGATGGACGTGCGGATGTCGATGGAACGGCAGCTTTCAAAATTGAGAAAGTGCTTTTGGGAGAGAAACTGATCAAGGTGGATCAGGCGATTGAAGCTAGCTATTTCGGGCCAGGAAAGTCGCCCAAAAAATTCTTACTTCTCGGTGTCGATCCAACTAAGTTGCTTTGGTCGTCCCCATTGCCCCTCTCCGCCGATGCCGAAAAATACGTCGAAGCGATCCGAAAGTTGCCCGAGTCCCAGGTTGACAGACTGGAATTCTTTCAAAAGTACTTCGAACATGCGGATTCGCTTTTGGCGAGAGACAGTTACGATGAGTTCGCATTGGCACCTTATGCGGATGTGGTGTTGCTCAAGGACAAAATGAATCGAGAGCAATTGTTAAAATGGGTGCAGGACACATCCAAATCGCCCGATCGGAAACGACTCTATTTCACGATGTTGGCCATATGCGGAAAGCCCGCGGATGCCGACTTATTTGAGTCGATGATTCGCAGCGAAAACCCAGAGGCTAGAGCTGGATTGGATGCCCTGATTGCCGCCTACTTAACCCTCAAGGGTGAAAAGGGGATCGAGCTCATCAAGAAAGAGTTCTTTGACAATCCAAAGAGTCAATACGCCGATATTTATTCTGCTGTAATGGCGTTGCGGTTTCATGGAACCGAAGCAAATATTTTACCAAAGGAATCCATCACTGGGGCCATGCACCGGTTGCTAGAGCGACCCGACCTCGCCGACTTGGTCATTCCCGATTTGGCCCGCTGGAGCGATTGGAGCCAGATTGACAAAGTATGCGAACTGTTCGAAAAGGCAACCGATGACAACAACTGGGTTCGCGTTCCGGTAATCAATTATCTTAGAGCTTGTCCCCTCCCCGAAGCCAAAGAGAAGTTGATCAAGTTGGAGAAAATCGACCCGAATTCGGTCAAGCGGGCAAAGACATTCTTTCCGATCCCGTCTCCGGCGGCACCTAAAAAGGAAGACAGTTCGTCCCTTTTGCTGCTCAAAAGTCTTGAAAGAGCGTTGGTCATGGACGGAAACCGAAAATCCATCCGCGTCGCTTCGCTTGGTGATTCGTTTTCGGTCTCCCAGTTAACGCAATCTCACTCGGATCGTGAGAGCGGAAGCCAGATGGTCTCGTCATTTGCTACGCTTTCGGCAGGTGGCAAACTGAACCTATGGGCTCCGGTCTTCGTATTGGTCATCGCGACAATAATGCTTACGGTGGTGATGTGGAACATTGCAACCAACGGCGGGTTTGTCGCTCAAGTGGTTCTAGGTTGGAATCGCTGAAGCCTCATCGCAGTACGCGGCCTATTTATAGACAAACATGATTCAAGCCATTTCCGATTTGCCAATCAACGAAGTGCAGTACGCCACCGAGGATTCCGATGACTTCGTTTACAAGTCACTTAGTCGGGCAGCAATGCTCAGCCTTGTTTTCGGCTTGTTCGGTTTACTTGCTTGGATCTCAGTCCTACTTGTTTTTCTTCCAGCTATTGGACTGGTGTTCGGTATTGTCGCCTTAAACAATCTAAAAAAGTACCCAAATGAGCTGATAGGAACCCCGATTGCTTGGATTGGACTCGTACTGAGTGTAGCAATCCTGATCGGTTCTCCGGTGCGACACACTTACGTCTACTACACCGAGGTACCCGACGGGTTTGAGCGAGTTTCGTTCTCTGCGCTGAACAGCCGCAACGGCGAACAAGACTTTCCGACAATGGAGGCAATTGCCTTGAATGGAAAGAAAGTTTTTATTAAGGGCTACATCCATCCAACGTCCATTTCGAGCAATACGTCCAAGAGCTTTGTTTTGGTTCCCGACATGGGGACTTGCTGCTTTGGGACTCAACCACCATTGACCCACATGATTCAAGTCCGACTGGTCAACGATGCTTATGCTTACAAGTCCATTCGTCAGCACGCTATTGCCGGCACCTTAGAGGTACATCCTTACGTCAAACCGGTCGAAGGACTCGAAGGTGTGTTTTACGAATTCGAAGCGGAGCATTTTCAGTAAGGCGATCGGCAGACAGAAGACTACCAGTCTAGGCCACCGTGTGGCACGCCCAAAGCGATTAGCGCGATTAGCGATGGGCGTGGGAAGTGTGGCAAATGACTCTGGCGATTCATCACGCCCTTTGTACCTCAGAGCGTGCCACCCAGTTTATTGGTAGATTTCAAACTGCCCCTCACCTAAGGCGTTAACCGAGAAGTATCCAATTTATCTCTAATCACGGTGGGGACCACCGTGCCACACTATCGATTCGTGTTCGTCGGACGAGGTTTCATTTTCGGAAAATCTTCTGTCTCCATTAGAATTGCATCCCGACCCCGCGACTGCCCTGAAACCAAACCCTTCAGCTCTTGCATATTCAATTCAACGGACAATTTATCGGAACGGCTGGCTAAATCTCTCGACTTGAGTCGAGCAAGTTCTTGAAAGGCCTGATCAACTTGGTTCGAGGTTGAATGTATCTCGACTTTTGAATTTGGTTTGGGTTCTGTCGTCCTAGGCTTGCCTATGTACGAACTTGGCTCAACGAGGGGTTGGTAGGCGTGGGATATCTCTTCACCCAATACGGGCCAGGAATCGGTTGGATCGGTTGCGTTGTGAGTAGAGTCGCTTTCGGCGTTCAATTTCATTCTGGCATAAGGCCGAATCTTTCGGGGCTCATCCTGTACCTTAGACAAACCACCAAATTCATGCTCTTCTCTTTTGACGGTTACAACTTTTGGTTCGACCGTGACCTTTGGTTCGACCGTGACAACTTCTTCGTCAAGTTTGACGGAGGAGGGCTCTGGGCTGCGAACCGAATCTGCGTCTCGTCGACCGCGCTCTCGATCAACACTTCGTCTGCCAAAGACGGGGCTCGCATCAATGGGGGTGATGGCAAACACAATGCCAAGTCCAAAAACGAAACCAGCAATTGTACATAGACCGGTGATTGTGAGCCTGCCAGGGCCGAGTGGACGGTCGCTAACCATTGGGGAATCGAGACGAGTCAGCAAGCTAGTGGAAACAGAGGAGTCCCGCGCGGCTTGTACTTCGGCAAGTTCGCGTTCGGAACTCTCGAGCGTTCCGACTTTGGATTTCACTTCGGAAAGTAGATTTGCATAGGGAGCTCGGCTATCCGCTAACTTCGCCAGCCGTACTTGGGCGGATTTCTTTTGAGCTTCTAGTCGTTGAATGCGACCGTCGACGAGGGAGATATCCGACTCCACCCCTGCGATGGAGGCTTTCAGTTCTTCCGTAAATCGCTTAACAATCGATGATTGGGCGGACTGAGAAGCGACCACGGACGGATGGTTTTCTGTGAATTTTCCGGTCAGTTGAGATCCGCTTAGCTGCGCGTCCACCAAGCCTTCACGAAGTCGTTTCAAGCCAGGCTGGGAGTTCAGAATCGTACCTGGTGCAACGATGAACGATGTCGGGTCTTGTGTCGCTCGAAAAAGCATGTCGCGGTCGGCTAAAAGTGATTGCTTATTCATCTCTGCTTGCCGAAGATCATTTTTGGCTTGATCCAATTCCGCTCGTGAAGTCGCCGCGCCTGCAATGCTGTCCGTCATTCCTCGCAAGTCGGATAGGTCCGAACCGGCTTCGCTTTCGATCTCATGAAGACGGTCGGTTGAAACTGCCAATTCCCGTTTTGCCGAGTCTCTAGCGTAGATTAACTCAGCCAGGACGCCGTCGGCCCTTGCCTTGCGTACCTGTTGTAGTCTCGATTCCAAAGCGTCCGTGAGTGCTTTGCTCATCGCCAACGCTTCGTCGCGCGCATTGGCTTTTACATCCATGTAGATGACCTCCGTCACACCAAACTCGGTTCCTTTGGGTGCGTGAACTGAAATAGAAGACTTTGCAACTTCCTCGACTTGATCTTTCGACGGAAACTCACCCCAGCTAAACCAACTCGAAAAACTTTTCGGCGGACCAACGGTGATCAAGGCGTCTCGAACCACCTGTTGGCTTTTCGCCATTTCAAGGATTGTCTCTTGAGCGGCTTTCATTTCCGCCTGGCTTTGAAATCGACCAAGTCGCATGACGGCTCCGGTCGCTTCATCGCGTACAAGCAAGGCCTGCGATGCTAGATAGGTATCGTGTTTGAAAAAAAACGCATACACCAGTCCCATCGCTCCAAAGAGAACCGTCGTAGAAACCCAAAGCGGTGCCCAAACGACAACGCCCCGAATGAGGCTGCGAACAACAGGATTGGATATAAGTGCACTCATGTGGAATACTGCGAACTAGATTTGGGCAAACTTGAAGTACAACGATAGCCGTTGGAAAGATACTTGATGAGTGTTCCTCTTGTCGGATCCCAAGGCATAGGAAGTGCGAAATCCAACTTGGACCGAATGCAATAGTGCAATCCTGCCGTTTGTCCCATTGCGGAAATTTTTTCTAAAGTTGGAGGAGGATAGAAGTTGGAAGTTGGAAGTTGGAAGTTGGAAGTTGGAAGCGGGAGGTTGCTTCCACCGGTATGAAACTGGAGGCCAGCCTAGACCTAGGCCGCTGAAAATTTGCTATTGCGGTCGAATCTAAGAAGTATTTTCACTTTCGTTTTTGTTCCTCGCAAATTTTGCAGGTCCATATCGACATAGGTTTGGCTACCGTCGGTTTCGAACCGGCGGGGCCATATCTGACAGCTACCGAATACCTGATATTCATTTCATGTTTGCATCGTTTACCGCTCTCCGTCCGATTTATTCGGGCGGAAGCAACGTTTGAGGACGTTGCTTCCGCCGGACGAGTCCGACGGAGAGCGATCACTCTGCGAACTTTTCGCGTTGGTAGCTGACAGATGCTGCCCCGCCGGTTGAAAACCGA
>JBBRJI010000205.1:0-8728 GCA_038219625.1 Pirellulales bacterium
CAGTTCGCTGCTAGGTTTTGTTTTATCGATTACGATCGCGAACTTGCTATCGTAGCGGAAGCAGAAGTTGATGGCGTCAAGCAACTACTCGGCGTCGGGCGATTGGTCTCCTATGCGGATCGATCAAGGGCAAGTTTGGCGTTACTGGTGGGTGACAAGTGGCAACGGCATGGCTTGGCCTCTCAATTAGCCGATTTGTGCCTGGAGGTAGCACGCGATTGGAACATCTCGCAAGTCGTGGCGGAGACAACGGCCGATAATCTGCCAGCGCGAGAGATCCTTCGAGCTCGCGATTTCCGTGAAGAAGTGGGAGATGACGGGGTGGTAATCGCGCGTCGAATGCTTGTGGGGGGGTGACGGTGTTGGACGCAACGAAGCAATTAGTACGCGATGCGCTGCTTAGCCAGGATTGGACTGAGGGTATGCCATCGTCGGCGGTCGATCAACTCACGCAAATCGCGCAGCTCCAAACCTATCCGGCTGGAAGAGTGCTATTGAACCAAGTGAAATCTACGATGCAGCACAACGGCGTGGAAAGTGTTTCTTCCATCCGAATCGAGATCGGCCCGCTGGCTGGAGTTGAGCCATTGTTAGTGGAACAAGCATTCTGTGCACTCGTTCCAGAAACAGAATTTGCAAACACGCGACTAGTGGTTTTTCAACCTAAGCTGATGGCCGTTTGCCGAGACTGCCAACATGAGTTTGAAGTCTCGCATTTTCAATTCTCTTGCCCGACATGCGCTTCAACCAAAGTGCAAGTGACGAGCGGTAATCAGCTCCGCCTCTTGAGTATCACGACCGAATTGCATGAACCCACAAACGTTTCTTTAGGAGCAATCGACCAATGAGCAGCACAGTAGAGAAAACGATTCCGATCAATCAAGATGTGCAAGCAGGCAAGAAAAAAGAAGCGGCTGAGCTTCGAGCCGCGATGGGATTGCGGGGGACGCTTGTGGTCAATTTGGTCTCGTCGCCAGGCTCCGGTAAGACCAGTCTTTTGGAGGCGACGGTCCGCTTTTGGGATGGCAAGCATCGCATGGCGGTTCTTGTCGGCGATATCGCGACTGACCGAGATGCACAGCGACTGGCACCGTGGGTACCGGTGCAGCAGTTAACGACCGGTGGGGCCTGTCACCTTGAGCTAGAACTCGTCAAACGTGGGCTGGCAATGCTTCCCGACGCTGACTTTGAGTTCTTTTTTATCGAGAATATTGGCAACCTGGTTTGTCCCGCGTCGCATGACTTAGCGGAGCATGTTCGTGTCGTATATGGGATCGAGGCATGGTGCCAATGGTTGGAGCTACAACGAGCCGCGTATACGGATCCGAAGAGAGTTTTTTAAGCTGCGGCAGCGAATAGGTCCGCCGGCCTTCATTGCAGATTATCTATAGGTTATAGCTGCGAGTATGAACGCGGTAACAAGTTGAACTTGTGGATCTTCGAGACAGCTCCTGCATACTTTTCGACGACTTTTAGCTTAGCCCAGTCCGGATGGCTTTGGAACTTCTTCCAACATTCATCGCGTTGTGCCGCGTTGTCATAGACTGTCATGTAGGTCAAGTTCGGCATTCGATCCCCGACGAGAGCTTGGCCAAAGAAAACGGGCTGGATACCGCAGTCTAGGAAGATAGGAACTTCGCCGCTGTTGAACATGTCCACTTTCATTACCCCCATGTGTTCGGTTGGACTTTCGTAGACGCGCATTTCAAACAGTCGATCTTTCTTTGCCGTCTTTTGGGTTGGGACAGCGATCTTGGGAAAGCAATTGAATGCCACCAGGAGCTCGCTCCGCATTCGGCTATAAACCGGCTTCTTGATATTTGTTTCAAGGTATGTCTTTCCAGCGGACAAGAAGGACTCATCTTTGTGCAACGCGTCCACTACCGAGGCGACTTGACCGGCTCCGGAGAGTGGCACGATGAGGAACAGGGACGTTTTTCCATCAACGGGCGCCTCGGTCGAGAGGGCACCCACGTTATCAATTCCCATTCGATTGAGGGAAGGAATCAAGGCCTTTTCTAAGAAGGCATCGAGCTCGCCAAGTCGACCCACTTCGACTCCTTGATATTCAATCAGTTGGTAGTACTGGTTGGTAATCGATTGAGACATGGCCATGGGAATCGATAGAGTAGCGGAGCAAAAAAACACGAACGAAGCAAGTATCTGTCTCATTTTGGAGGGACTTTCAAATTGGAATCGGGACCGTCAAGCCAAGTATTGTAACCGGTTCGCGTTAAACTTGCTTCATCCCAAGGGCTTGGTGATCGTCCAGCTTTTTGGCCAAGGATTTCCAAAGTAGGTCACCCTCCCCTCCGCGAGACCCTCCCAGAGGACGGGTGGCTAAGCCGGACAAGCCATCGGAATTTGTGGTCTGCACAAAACTAACTACACATCGATCTCCTGCGCTTCTTCCGCCCTGTCCATGATAAAGCGGAAGCGTGCAGAGGCGTCGCGGCCCATGAGATCGTTCATGATCCGGTCTGTTTCCAATTGATCGTCGATTTCGACGCGTAAGACACGACGGGTGGCAGGATTGAGCGTCGTGTCCCACAGGTCCTTTTGCATCATCTCCCCAAGTCCCATGAATCGAGTGATCTCGGGCTTCCCCCGCTTTCCGTGGCTGGCCAAGATTCGCTCGCGATCTTTTTCATCCGCTGCCCAATAGCGTTCCTTGCCAATATCGATTCGAAACAAGGGCGGGACCGAAATATAGACACGTCCGTCCGTGATCAACGGCAACATATGGCGATAGAAAAAGGTCAAAAGAAGCGTCGTAATGTGGTGACCGTCCGAGTCCGCATCCGCCAGTAGAATAATCCGTTCGTATCGAACGCGTCCAACATCCATGTCTTTGCCAATTCCACAACCAAGTGCGGTCACCAGATCCTGGATTTCTTTGTTCTCAAGAACTTTCGATAACGCCAGCGACTCCGTATTGAGGACCTTTCCTCGCAATGGCAAAACAGCTTGGAAATTGCGATCACGGCCTTGTTTGGCAGTGCCACCTGCCGAATCACCTTCGACGATAAAGAGCTCCGACTTGCCTCGTCCAGACGAAAGGCAGTCACTGAGCTTGCCAGGCAACATTGCACGAGATGTGCTCGTCTTGCGGGAGACCGATTCGGATGCTGCTCGAGAAGCGGCTCGGGCTCGAGCGGATGCTATGATACGCGCGACCACCGACTCGGCTACGCTGCGATTGCTGTTCAACCACTGTTCCAGAACAGGTCGTATCGCACCATCCACCGAAGACTGCAAGTCTGGGTTGTTGAGTCGTTCCTTGGTCTGACCTTGGAATTGAGGCTCGGAGATGAAGACGGATAGAATCGCTACCAAACCTTCGCGGATGTCTTCATGCCCAACTTTGACGCCTCGCGGGATCAAATTGTGGGTCTCAAAGAAATTGCGCACCGCCTTACCCAGCCCTGCCCGAAATCCGTTTTCGTGCGTTCCACCATTGGCCGTAGGGATCCCATTGCAATACGAGCGTACATGTTCATCCGTCGACTCGGTCCATTGTAGCGCGATCTCGATACGTTCTTCTCCCTCCTTGCGAACGGTGAACGGGGTTTCGTGAATTGAACGAGCATTGCGTTGCACGAGTACTTTGGCCAAGTAGTCGACAATACCTTGTTCGTGAAAGTAATTGTCTTTCTTGCCGGTCGTTTCGTCCGCAAACTGAATGCGAACGCTGCGGTGCAAGAAACTCGTGATCTCAAGCCTTTGCCGAATCGTCTCCGCATCGAAGTCGGTCTTCGGAAAGATCGTCGGGTCCGGAGTGAAGGTAATCGTGGTGCCTGTACCCCGGACCGCGACTGTCCCTTTCTGCAACTTGGTGGTGGCTTTGCCGTGCGAGAATTCCATCTTGTACTGAACTCCATCGCGCCGCACGAGAGCGATTAGTTCTTTCGATAGGGCGTTGACCACCGATGCGCCGACACCGTGGAGACCTCCCGACGTCTTGTAATTCTTGCCTTCGAATTTTCCTCCTGCGTGAAGCACCGTCAAGACGATCTCGAGCGCGCTTTTGCCAGTCTTGGCGTGCTTGTCGACTGGGATCCCGCGACCATTGTCAGAAACGGTCACGGTGTGTCCGTTCTTGTGCAGCGTCACTACGATTTCGCTGGCGTGGCCGTTCATGGCTTCGTCCACCGAGTTGTCCAGGATTTCCCAAACCAAATGATGGAGGCCTGACGTACCAACACTACCGATATACATACCCGGTCGCTTGCGAACGGGTTCAAGCCCCTCGAGGGCCACGATATCGGAAGCGGTGTAGGAAGTGGAAGCAGTGCTCATGATTCGTTTTGTCTCAGGTTTGCAACTAGGCTGGTTCGAGCGGGTCCGGGGTCTTGATTGGCTCGCTGATGATTGCCGATATCTTTCCATTTTTTTGGATTTCAAGCCCTCGGCCACCGCGGGCCGTCACTCGGTATTTGGCTGTTGAAATCGTCTTTTGGGCTCCTCGGTTGGTCTCGACAACGAGCAAGTCTCGGTCCGCAGCCGAGGCCTTGAAGCCGAGCACTTTGTCGGTCTTGGCGACCTTGATCAAGGTGACACCCTTGCCTGCACCGGACAGATAGTTGATTTCGACCGCTGGGCAAACCATCGCTCTGCAATCCGCTGTAATAGCAAGGATAGTCTCGGTGCCGTGGACAGCTTCGACTCCAATCACCGCATGCTCAGGTGCAACTCGAGCAAAACGTCGGCCAGACCGAGTCGAGGGCTCCACGAATTGATCGAGTCCGAACCGCATGGCAAACCCGTTGCTGGTGGCCGCAAAGCCGTGCACTTCGGGGCTATCGTTTGGTTTCTTGGGGTTCTCTTTAATGTTGCCGATGACGCGAGGGTCGAGAGACATTGCCGAGACGATTCGCTCGCCATCTTTCATCTTGAACAGTTTCTGGACCGGCTCACCGTACCCAGTGGACGCAGGGATATCGATGAATCGAGACGTGTAGCATACGCCGAACGAAGAAAAGAATGCAATGGTCGCTCGGGTGGAGCCTGCAACGACCGCGAGTACGTTGTCTCCCTCCCGCAACCTGCTCTTGCCAGGGTCCGCAATTTGCTTTTGTCGCTTTACCCAACCCTCCGTCGTGACCATGACGTGGCAGTCTTCGTCGATGATGAAGTCCTTTTCGTCGAACTCCGGCTCTTCTTCAATCGTGATGATCTCGGTCCGACGCTTGCCCCCTTCCGTCTTGGCGTACTTTCCTATGAGAGCTTCTATTTCTTCTCGCACGATGAGCCAGCGACCTGAATTGTTGGTGTCGTCCGTGCTCTCCTTAAGCAGTTTCTGTATTTCGCGTGCTCGCTTTTGTTTGGCTTTGAGCTCCTCTTGGATCAAATTGATTTCCAAGCGAGCCAGTCGATACAGTTTCAATTCAAGAATGGCATCGGTCTGCTCTGCATCCAAACCACCCTTGTTGGCAGGAAAACGGAGCATGATCTTTTCCGCCGCGTCCGACTTGCCATCGGACTTGCGAATGATCCGAATGATCTCGTCTAAGGCATCGTAAATTAATACGAAGCCTTCCAGGAGATGAATACGGCGAAGCAACGCAGCCAGTTCGTGCTCAAGCCGCTTGGTAACAACCTCCAATCGGAATTTGAGGAAGAACCAAAGGATCTCCTTCAAGCCCAAACGACTTGGTGC
Source organism: Pirellulales bacterium (assembly GCA_038219625.1). GTDB lineage: Bacteria > Planctomycetota > Planctomycetia > Pirellulales > Pirellulaceae > JBKCUI01. The sequence goes on from JBBRJI010000205.1 coordinate 5,660, forward strand.
ACCGACTTCCGGATTCTCTGTTGGCACCAAGCAGGTCATGTTGACTGCAAAGTTGGTTTGCAACGGTGTATGCTTGTAAAGGTAGGCGAGCACTTTCGCTTCGTCCGCATCCTTCCTTAGTTGCAGATCAATGCGAATGTCTTCGCTGGAAAGGTCCCTTACGTCTTCGAGCAGTGGCATTTTGCCACCGATGACGATGTCGGCGATGCGTTCCACAAGTACCGACTTGTTCACACCATAGGGAATGGAGGTGATGTGCAAAAGCTTGCCCGTTTTGGTGTCACCGCCAGCCACGGTGGTCCCACGGATTTTGAGCGTCCCTTGACCCGTGCGGTAGATCTCTCGAAGCTCATCCTTGGAATTGATCAACTGACCACCCGTTGGAAAGTCAGGACCATTCACGGCATCGTTGGCTACCAATTGATAGTCTTTGATCTCGGGATCGGCAAGCAACTTCAAAAGAGCGCGGCAGACTTCACCTAAGTTGTGAGGCGGGATGTTGGTCGCCATCCCCACCGCAATGCCAGTAGCCCCGTTGACGAGCAAATTCGGAACACGACTTGGAAGCACAACCGGTTCTTGTCGAGTGCCGTCGTAGTTGGCTTTGAAATGGACGGTACCACTGCTTAGGTCGGTAAGGACTTCGGTCGCGACCGCGGACAAGCGGCATTCGGTGTATCGCATGGCGGCCGCATTGTCACCGTCGATGGAACCGAAATTACCACTGCCATCCACAAGAGGCATTCGCAATGAAAACGACTGGGCCATTCGCACCAGTGCATCATAGATGGAGGAGTCGCCGTGCGGGTGGTAATTACCCATCACGTCGCCGACGACTTTAGCACACTTGCGGTGCTTGCTAGTAAAGTCCAGCCCCTGCTGGTCCATCGTATACATAATACGACGCTGAACGGGTTTTAGGCCGTCTCGCACGTCCGGCAATGCACGACTGGTAATAACCGACAAGGAATAGTTGAGATATCGAACCTGAGCAGCATCGCGAAGGGAAACGCCCGTAATCCCGTTCTTATCGTCTTCGAACGATAACTCCTGTTGGGTTGGTCGTTTGCGCTTGGGCTTTTGGCCGTCTGGCAAATCCCCGTCTTCGGCGTCCTCGTTGCTCTCCGGTGTACGGCGCTTGGCCATCCTTGCGTTCCCTCCCTGATTCTTGACGTAAAAAGCTTGATGACTGGAAAAGTTAAACTATAACGGCTAGCAGGTCTACGCGAATTTTGAAGCTTGGCGTCGGATTCTCTGAGCGAGGTCAACGTCGGCTGGTTGGAAGAGTCCAGGGCACTTTCCTCGTTCGGGACGGCAAGACAAGAACTTTCGTTACGTTTGTTGCCGCCGTTTCTATTGGACAACGGAATCCGTTTCGCGCCCTAGGAAGACTTCTTTCGATATTTTTTTGCGGTTCGAGTTGCCGACTGAGAAACGGGGGGAAGTTCCAAGCCATTTTCTATGCGTGTGCAAACGCGCTGAACTCGGTGCCCGAATAACTTCCGATCGAATCGTCATCCGCGGTTGATCGCGAATGAATCAGGATAGGAAAATTCGCTAAGGAGTGCGATATGCGACAACTACGGAAATACAAATCAGCGTTCTTGATGACCTTGGGGTTTGGGATTGCAGCAGTCGGCGGTAATTCGCTTTTTGCTCAATGCGCGAACGGCTCATGCGGTGGCGGAACACCGATGGCAGGCTCCTATATGCCTGCCAGCATGGGCTCTGGCGGGATGGACAGCTATGCCAATCTCCTGGGCAAAGGGACGCAACCTCTGTTTGATAATTACTTTACCCGCGGCAATGCCAACTCTGCCCAAGCCGGCTTGTACATGTCACCCGTCGGTGTTCCTGGTTGGGTTGGCCACACTTACAACACTTATCAGCCACTTTACCCACATCAATTCCTTTACCAACACCACGATCGATATCACTCGTATTATGATGAAGGTCGTGGCTTAAATCGAACTCATGCCAGCTACTACGCACCGCCGGTGCGTACCGCCGTCAAGAGAGCTTACAAGATCATCGAGATCCCTCGATAGTCTTGTCAAAAATCATTCAGGCTGAGTCGGAGACCAGTCGAACCAAAATAGGAGCTGTGCTTGGGGATGGATCGTCCAACATTGGCTAAAAGCTCACTGGTTTAAAGGACTCAAGTTCATGATTCGAAGTTTTTTCACCGCAGCCATAGCTCTGGCTGTGGCTGTATCCTTAGGTTCGATCGCGGAAGCCCAACACGGCTTCGGCGGTCGAATGTCGCGAGGCGGATTTGGCTCGCCTAACACGGAAGGCATAGGCAACCGACTGGGTTGGGCATCTATGTCTTCGGTTGGAGACTACTGGGCTCGCAACCAGGCCATGCAAACACCCTGGCACGGCGAGTACTATTACCTCCAGACAGGACAACCCACAGCCCTGATCGTTCCGCCCACGGTAACGATGCAATCCAATCACTCATGGGGCGTTTCGCAGAACACGATGACTCCTGTCTACCATCAATTCGGTGGCAAAGCACCGACCGGTGGCGGCGGTGGAATATTCAAAGCGACACCCTACGCACCGAGCCACAGCAATCAGTTCGGTATCTATCCGGTGCGTGGGCCGTGGAATTGAAATAGATTCTAGTATCGTCGAAGCGATTGAAGCTTTTTTAACTGACGCGTCCGCGTAGGGATTCATTCTCTTCCTAAGTCCCTCACCCCCGAGGGCGGTTAAACAAGAACACAATCCAAACAGCCAGTCTGCTCTAAGACTGGCTGTTTTCGTTTTACCCGGGTTAAACGGCAATACCGTTCATTGAACGGTATTGGGTTAAATGGGGTTCAGCAAGAGCCTTTACACTACAATATTTCAATTGCACTACATCTTCGAACGCACCGACAAACCCAGGGGTCATTGTCCATGAGTATTCAATCAAACCGCCGCACGTGGATGGCACAGCTTACTGCTTTGGGAATCGGTTCCGTTGCCTTCCAAAGGGTGCTCGCTCACAAAGCCAGCCAGACCGGTGCCATCACCGCTCAAATGGTCAACGATGCACAATGGATTGCAGACATCGAGCTG
>JBBRJI010000206.1:0-8726 GCA_038219625.1 Pirellulales bacterium
GGCGCCTGCAAAAGACAGAGCTCATGCAACTCGGCCATCCATCGCATTTGTAAGCTATGGCGGTACTTGAAAATCTGGAAAGGTCTTAGTTTGTGTGTGGCCGAGCGCGGCCCTCGCTCGGATTAGGTTGGACTCCCACGAGCGATGGGCCTCGCTCGTCCACAATATACAAATAGCAGCCTTTGAGCGTGTGACAGGAACTAACGAGGGAACATCAAAACAACTTTGAGTTCGACTTCATCATCGATTTTGCCTTTGCCGTAGGTCATGCCCCATTTGGTACGATCGATTTTAAAATCCGCTGTGAGAGTCAACGAATTCTCGTTCAATTCCGTGGTCGTTGGAATTTTGATTTCGACCGTTTTGTCCAACATGGTCATCTTTCCAGTGATGGTTGCTTTGTTTTCGTTGACTTCGATTTTCGTCGACTCAAACTTGATGGTTGGATACTTCTTAACATCAAAGAAGTCCGGGCTCTTAAGGTGAGTAGTCAGCTTTGCATCGTCGGTCCCAAGGCTGTCCGTCGCGATTTCAATGGTGATAGAACTTTTGTCAGGAGATTCATGGTCCACTTTTGCTTCCGACTTGAAATCCTTGAAACCGCCGGTGTGCTTTCCGTCGGGCTTCTTGCCTACAAAGTCGATCTTGGATTTGTCTTTGTCCGCCTTCAGCGTTTGAGCGAACGATGGAGTAGCGAAAGCAGCGAACAAACTCAGCGATAAAAACACTCTTCGAAACATCTTAAAACCCTCAGTAGGATAAGTGATGGCAAATACAAATACCATTGCCGAACCTAACTTTGGCCGGCAAACCGAGCGCAAAGTATAGCAAGAGTTGCTCGATTTGGGATGGAATCTGGGAATTGTCGCTTCCTGAAACGAAAACAGGCCGAGAGATTTTCTCGGCCTGTTTGAAATTAACTATTTCGGAACAAATCTGTGATTCTACGCACCTGCGGCAGCGGCTGGTTCGACGGTTTCGGATTGATCGCGGACTTCGCCCTTGAAATCCAGCCGCGTGATCTTGCCGTCGGAATCTTTGATGACTTCTACCGTAATCGTATTCTTGCCCTCGAAAGATCCTCGCAACAACTCTTCAGCAAGTGGATCTTCGACGCGTTGTTCGATGGCTCGGCGAAGTGGTCGAGCACCATAATCAAGGTCAGAACCTTGCTTGATGATGAACTCCTTGGCTTCGTCGGTCAACTTTAGTTCCAGGCCTCGCTCGTGCAAGCGTTGTAGAACCTTGGTCATTTCGAAGTCGATAACCTTCTTGAGATCTTCCTTGTTCAGGTGTCGGAAGATGATCGTGTCATCGAGACGATTCAGGAACTCGGGTCGGAACACGCGTTGGATGGAATCCATCACGCGAGACTTCATGCTTTCGTAGGATGCGTCGCCATCCGGTTTCGTGAAACCAAAGGCGGACTCATTCTTGATCGCGTCGGCACCCGCGTTGGTGGTCAAAATCAAGATTGTATTTCGGAAGTCCACTTGTCGACCAAAACTGTCCGTCAGACGGCCTTCTTCCATAACTTGCAAGAGCATGTTGAAGACGTCGGGGTGGGCTTTTTCAATTTCGTCGAGCAGGACAACCGCGTAGGGTCGGCGACGAATTTTCTCCGTCAATTGCCCCCCTTCTTCGTAGCCAACGTAACCAGGAGGTGCACCGATGAGACGGCTCACGTTGTGCTTCTCCATGTACTCGCTCATGTCGATGTGAATCAGCGCCTCGGCATCTCCGAACAGAGTCTCCGCTAACGCCTTTGCAAGCAGAGTCTTGCCTACACCTGTCGGTCCAGCAAAAACAAAGCAGCCTGTCGGACGCTTCGGATCCTTGAGTCCGCTTCGGCTACGTCGAACAGCCTTTGCAACGGCGGTTACCGCTTGTTCTTGGCTAACCACTCGCTTGTGAAGCTCGGATTCCATGTTCATCAATCGCAACGAATCTTCGGTCGAGAGGCGAGTCAATGGGATGCCGGTCATCTTGGAGACGACTTCGGCAACCACTTCTTCGTCGACGACCCCATCGGTCTCGCGGCTCTTTTCACGCCAATCGCGAGTGATTTGTTCTTTCTTGCGGCGCAGCTTGTCAGCTTGATCTCGTAGGCTAGCTGCCTTTTCGAAATCTTGGTTTGCGACCGCGTCTTCCTTTTCTTTGTTCAAGCGTTCGACTTCATCGTCGATATCCTTCAGATCCGGTGGCTTGCTCATGGTACGCAATCGTACCCGGGCACCGGCCTCATCGATGACGTCGATGGCCTTATCGGGCAAGCAGCGTGCCGTGATGTAGCGTTCGCTCATTTCTACGGCTGCAACGATTGCGTCGTCGGTGATTTGAACGCGGTGGTGCTCTTCGTAACGGTCTTTAAGTCCCTTAAGTATCTGAATCGTTTCGGTTTTGCCGGTCGGTTCAACCATGATCTCTTGGAATCGGCGAGCCAGCGCATTGTCCTTTTCGATGTACTTGCGGTACTCGTCCAGGGTTGTTGCACCGATGCATTGGATTTCACCGCGAGCCAGTGCAGGCTTGAGCACGTTGGCCGCATCGATGGCCCCTTCAGCTCCACCGGCACCAACCAGGGTGTGCAATTCGTCAATAAAGAGGATTGTGTTGCGAGCCCGACGAACTTCGTTCATCACGGCCTTGATTCGTTCTTCGAACTGCCCGCGATACTTGGTACCCGCCACCATCATCGCAAGATCGAGAACAACGATGCGTTTGTCAGCCAGGATTTCTGGCACTTCGCCGTTGATGACTCGTTGAGCAAAGCCTTCGACGATCGCAGTCTTGCCAACGCCAGCTTCTCCCAGGAGAACTGGATTGTTCTTGGTGCGACGGCAAAGCACTTGGGTGGCTCGTTCGATTTCTCGTTCTCGGCCGATGACTGGATCGAGTTTGCCTTGGCGAGCCAGTTCAGTAAGGTCACGGCCAAAGCTATCCAGGGCCGGAGTCTTGCTCTTGCCCCCCTTGGCTGGCTGTCCTGGTTCGGCCCCGCCGGTTCCTTCGCGCCCGCCACGTTCGCCCACTTCGGCGCTTTCCATACCGTGCCCAAGCAGATTTAGAACTTCTTCGCGGACATCTTCGAGCTTCATGCCCAAATTCATGAGAACTTGTGCTGCGACCCCTTCTTGCTCGCGAAGCAATCCCAAGAGAATGTGTTCCGTACCGACATAGTTGTGATTGAGATTGCGAGCTTCTTCCATCGAATATTCGATGACCTTCTTGGCTCGCGGCGTTTGCGGCAATTTGCCGATGGTGACCATTTCCGGGCCGCTCTGTACCAGCTTCTCAACCTCGAGCCGAATCTTCCTCAGGTCGACATCCAGGTTCTTGAGGACATTGGCTGCAACGCCGCTGCCTTCTTTCACCAAGCCTAACAGGATATGTTCGGTACCGATGTATTCGTGGTTAAATCGCTGCGCTTCTTGGTTTGCCAACTGCATTACTTTGCGTGCGCGGTCTGTGAATCGTTCGTACATTTGCAAACCTTTCTTTCGTGGTCGATCGGGTGTTGTGCCAAAGTGGCGGTGCACCAACCAACCGCGGGATTTGAGACCTGGTTCGTGTGGTGGTGATCGTTGTCTTTCCTAATTAGTAACATCGAATCGCTTTTGAGCAATGCAAATGATGTTCCAAACTCGACTAGCTGTCATTTTGTCGCTTCGGCTTCAATCTTCCATAGCTTGTCTCAGCATTGTAATGCCGGTGCAAGGGACGGCAGGACTTTGGCTAAGAAGCCATTCCTGGTGCTTCGAACTTCCAACTCTTTCTTCAAATCGGAAAGCGTCGGCAATTCCAAACAATCCGATCGTACCGCTTTTGTCAGTCGTGTGCAGGGGGTGTTTGGATCTTGATTCGCAAGCATTGTTCTTTTTCGGACCGCAACTCTGCCAACCATGGAATGGCGGCATCCAATTTGTCCACGTTCGAAATCAATTCCAGGGCCTGAGCAATTCGCCTCGTTCGCCGCAGAATCGCGATCCAAAGGAGCGATGACTCGACATCCTCGACTTCCCCCGACAGATTCTTTCGGACTAAGCGTTCGGCCTCAAAATAATTCGCTTGAAGGTAGAACTCTTGTGCGTTCTGCAGGTTTTCTTGTCGTGCAGCCCGCCCCGAATCGGCGGAGCTGGAAAAGCCTAGGAAAGCGTGAATTGCCGAGCGAATGCTCGCGATAACCAGGGCGAGCCACAATCCGCTAACGATTCCTCGTGCAAGCCATTCAGGGCTGAAAAATCCACCAAGCCATTCCGGCCAGACGAAAGTTGCAAGCCAAGCAACCATAAGAACCCAGCCGAAAAGCAACGCTACCAATAGGGAATGGAAATCCCCTTTGTGCCAAAGCTTCTGAAAACCCGGCCAAAACCTAAATGCAAAAAAGAATACGGCCCTGGAATCCATTCGCATCGTCGCTGAGGTATTAAATCTGTGAAGTCTCCGAAGCAGAATACGAAAAAAATGCGAATTCGGGCAAGGGCAATAGGAAGCGGTATGGGATAAGCGGTAAGGTGTGAACGGTAACCCGTATACGGCCAAGTAATACCCCTAAGTCATTTTCTTTGTACCTTAACCCCTACAGCTTAGCCCTTTAAGCTTACAACTTACAACTTATCCCTTACCGCTTACTTCTTTATCGACCAGTTGCTGCAATCGGTCGTTCAACGCATCAATGTCCAAAAGCACCTGATCGTATCGTTCCATCAACGATGTCAAGGTGGCTATTTCCTCGGGTGCAAGTGCAACGTTGGGTTCGTCCGAAACCGATTCCTCGGACGAAAAATTTGCGATTGATAGCATTTCGATACTTCCGGAAAGTGCAAAAGAACTTTCGGAGTTCTCGTCGCAATTGCCGCCTGGAATAGACGCAATTGCTGTTAGGCCTAGTTGTAGTGATTGAGCTGTATTTAGCTACTCGAATGGGTCTTCCTTGAGCGTCGACCCTTGACGAGGCGACAATTCCGCCTAAACTTCCATCTCAAGTCCTCGAAAGACGAAATCTGCGGCCGTGGCGAAATTGGCAGACGCGCTAGGTTGAGGGCCTAGAGCCCGCAAGGGTGTGGAGGTTCGAGTCCTCTCGGCCGCATTTTTTGACCACTAACAATATTTTTGTTCCCACTCCAATACCTGTGTTTGGTTCGCCACGTTTTGGGCAGTGCTGCCGGCTTTCTGTCGGGCTTCATAGGCAGCTTCCAAGGCTTGGATTTGCTCTGAAATTGGCCGTCGAATCTCGTCGGTCAATCGATCGATGAACAGGACTCCGTCCAAGTGATCGATTTCATGTTGTACGATTCGACCCATGAATCCATCCAATTCGGTCTTAATCTCGTTGCCACCCATATCGTAAGCGTTGATGTGTAGGGACTTGCTTCGCTTCACATGCGCGTTAATTCCCGGCAACGACAAGCAGCCCTCTTCGGCTTCGGCGGAACCTTTGGCTTTGTTGATCACTGGGTTGATAAAAACCAATTCGGGTCCTTCTTCTCGATCGCCGCTTGGATTGGCAATGAACAAGCGAATTGGCAGATTCACTTGATTTGCTGCAAGGCCCACACCACGAAATTCGTACATGATTTCGAACATCTCGTCGACCAATTGCTTGAGCAGTGCGTCCACTCGAACAATTGGTTTAGACCGATGTCTCAGGGTCGGATGCGGATACGTGATCAGTTGAAGCGAAGTCATACGACCTATCGAGAATGGAGAACGCGTGTTACTTTTAAGGGGTCTGTGGGGCGTGCTGTATTGTGGTCGAGAATGCACCTGTCGTAAACCTACTAATCTTATCGATTTGACTGTTCGAACTGACTTATGCAACGACTCGCCGGAAACAGCTTCTTTGCCTTCGCGATCGGCCTGCTCACGTGTTGCATCAATTGTCATACTCGGGCCCAATCGCCGACGCCTCAAGAATTGCCCTCCAGTCCATTTGACAAAGCGAGCAAGATTTGGATTGCGGAGCCCGGCGACACGAGCCTCAATCGCTGGGATCCAAGACAGCTTTTTGAGGACACTGGCGTCGTTCTGGAGTGGGATTCGAAAAAGACTGTGCTCGTCCGCGCATCTGCAACGAATAAAACCACGATTCCTGGTGATTTCGTTGTGCGAATCGAACCCGCGTGGGCAAACGCATCCGGCGAAAAGATTCATCGTTGGTTTTTAGAACGACAATATCAGTCCGTTGTGAAGAACGGGAAAGAGGCTATTAATAGTGGGCTGCCTCGTTGGCAACAGAGAGTTATCTTGGCAGAAATGATCGAATCGTATTCCGCGATGGGAAAGCCGAACCTGTCCGGAATACTCTTCGTGTCGTTGGCCAAAGAAGATTGCCCGCAATTGCTGCTTGCCACGATCCCGCTTCCGTGGGGTGAAACGTCTTTTGCGGATTCGGATCTATCTAGAATTCAGACCCTTAGCGAAGATTGGATTGCGCAGGAGTCGGACGCGGTCCAATTGCTAGGAGCGGCTTGGCTAATAAGTGGTGCGAAACGGTTGAACGCCATCGAGACGCTGGAAAGATTGGCGAAGAACGCCAAGAATCCTATCGTGAGTGCTTATGCTCGCGCTCAACTCTGGCGAACGGTTCCGCCCGCCGAAATCCTTTCCGAGCGTTTGCCTCGTTGGCTTGCGGAACGCGATAAACTGCTTCTTCCTCTTCAAGCTGGGCCGACCATGCTTTTGGCCGAACGATTGCAGCAAGCCGGGCTCTCGAACCTCGCCATTCCAGAATGGCTACGCATTGCGACCATGCACGGCGATCGATACCATCTGGCTACCAAGGCCATATCCAACGCGTCGGCGGGCCTTCGATCCGCAGGCCGAATCGAAGAGGCGGATCGAGTGCAGTCGCTGCTTGATCAATATAAAACCGAGAACCTGAGCCCCAAGTAGCGAGTGGATCCGATGGCAGGAAAAAATCCTAAAACTCAAATGGCAGCAATGATCCAACGCTTCCATCGAACAGTTGTGGTCATCGCGATCGCATTTTGTTTCTGTTTGCCCAACATCGTAACTAGGTCCACCGTAGCCCAAGGCGTCAACCCGGTTGGGGTTCAGCCCACAAACGCACCAACCACCGTATCATCCAAGGCCAAGACGGCTGCTGACGAGTCTTTTTTCGCGGTTGTCTTCAGCGGCGGCGTCATGGGAATCGGCATCATGATCGTCTTAATTCTTTTGTCGATTGTTTCGGTGTACTTGGTCGTGGATCAAGCCATGGCATTGCGAAAAAAGGACTTGGTACCGCCCGATTTGGTCGAAAATGTGCGTCAACTACTGGCTCAAGGCAAACTCAAGGACGCCGACCAAGCTTGTCGAGAAAAACCATGCCCACTTTCGTTCGTTTTGGTCAGTGGCATCTCCGAAATTGAATACGGTTGGCCAGCCGTCGAAAAGGCACTTGAGGACTCGACGGCGGAACAAGCGGCTCGTCTTTATCGCAAGTTGGAATACCTGTCGGTTATCGGAAATATCGCCCCGATGATTGGGCTATTGGGAACCGTGACGGGTATGATCCTGGCCTTCCGCGAAGTGGCGCTTTCCCAGGGTACTGCCGGTGCAGGAGACCTTGCGGGGGGCATTTACTCTGCTCTCGTAACCACTGTCTGCGGCTTGGTGATTGCCATTCCGTCCCTGGCTGCGTTTGCGATTTTCAGAAACAAGATCGACGAGATCATTTCGGATACTGCCTACTCGGCACAGCATGTCTTTAGCTCGGTCCGCCGAAGAATGCCAGGCGGCACCGTAGTTCGTCCCAACATTGTCCCTCCCCCACGCAGTTAGCCGCATTCCTAAGAAACGTAGTCATCCACTTCGAGCAAATTGCTGATTTCCGCGATTCCATCGATTCCTCTCAAAACTTCTTGAACCATTTGCTTTTGATAGTAGGAGTCCACTTTCCCTCGCAAAGTGATTTTTCCAGGGGTGCTCTCAAGGAAAACGCGACGGTGCAAAACGTAAGGGTTCGTGCGAATTGCCGAGTCGATTCGATGCAATAGTGGACCTGCTGGCATGCTGCTGTACTTTCTGTCAAAAAAACTCATTGAAGTGGCTCGAACCATGTCCGTAATTCTTACCGACAATTCGCAGTGTCCATCCCGGCACTACTCAAAGCGTTGATAATTTCCACCAAAATCCACTCGCAGTACCGGATTCTCCTTCCAGCTCGATTAGGCAAAGTGGACCGAATAAGCCTCTATTGGAACTTGGGCAGTTTTTAAGTTGCCCGCGTCTTGCAACGCCGGAACCGCCGAATAGCCCATCCGTTCGGGGCTCGCCCCCGACGGATGCGTTTTGGCATACTACACTTGGGCGTCCCAATTCCCGTTCCCCCTGACCAGTTTGCCTGGCAGGAAGCCAAGTTTCACCGGGGATAACCTTCCGTTCCGGTTGGGCAAGCCAACCGGGCCGAACCCGAGTTTGTTGACTCGTATTAATCGAAAAACGTTCGCTCTTGCCAGGCAAGCTGGCACGGGGCGAAAACAAAGCAACAAAACTTGCGCAACCCAAAACACTTTTCAATACCGAATTTTTAACGGCCCAGGACAAGCCTGGGGTGTTAAAACTTTGCTATTGCGGGAGCAATTGGATTGCGCATCTTTTCTTCCACTTCGCCTAATTGAACAGACAGGCAAACCGATTCCTTTTGCTTCCGTCGGTTTTCAACCGGCGGGGCAGCATCTGTCAGCTACCAACGCGAAAAGTTCGCAGTGATCGTTCTCCGTCGG
>JBBRJI010000207.1:0-8709 GCA_038219625.1 Pirellulales bacterium
GCACCAGCAAAATAGTCGCCTTCCAACGCTCCGTAAAAGGCCAGGAAATTGCTGCTCCCTTTTTTGTGGGTACCGAATTTCGGTAACATTTCGGTTGAGGCAACCACATCCGTTCGGTAGCGCTTTCATTGAGGCAATGCGTAACAGTGGAAGTCGTTAGCGATGGAAATTTGCGTTGAAGACTGGGACGAGCCAAGACATCTCGAATCTCATCTAGACAGGCTTCCGAAACGAACAGTTCCAATTCGCCAAGTTCAAGAAGCGCGGCTGCGGGTCCCAATGGCTTAGCAGCAGCTTGGAGAAAGATCATGCAGTCGAAAACGACTCGCGGCTTAACCAATTATTTTTGTCCTTGCTCGGCATCGTTGACTTCGTTGCGAGCTGATTCGAAAAGGCCATCTAGCTCAGCGTCCCGGATTTCCGAACTTGCAACTTGCTCACGAAATGGAGCCAAGATTTCCGCAAACGACCGGCCACCACTAACGCCCTTACGAATCAAGTCTGCGGCATACGATTCTACCGACAGTCCACGCAAAGCATCTTGGTCAGCGAGGAGTCGTTCCACTGCGTCAGGGATGCTTGTGCTCAAAACCATTGTCGCCTCGTTACGTTCTGATCCATCGATGGCCGGGATTCCAAGCCAACGCTTTGACTGTATCATTTTTGGTGTGCAACCGCCAAATGGAAAGATCCTGATGTAGCGAACAAATCGTGTCCAAGAGGGGCTTGAATGAACCGCGATTCGAAGTCAGGACGAACTAACTGTCCAACCGGAAAGCGACCGCTGCTGTGAGCGGTATCAGATCCAACGTCATCCAATTTCGTTCCTTAGTTTCTGCAACCCATCCATGGATATTTGTTCCAGCAAAAGCATGGAATCCTCGTTTTCGTTGCCTTGAAATGTGGGTAAAGATGAGGCCCCACACCCCCGGCCCCTCTCCCCGGCAACGGCGGCAACGGAGCGAGGGGAGCAAGAGAAGATTTGGTGGTTCCCTTGTCGGACGGGGCGACGGGAGGAAGTGATGATTTTGTGCGGTCGAAGAACCAAAGCGTGCAGGCGAACTTGGGGCAGTCGAACTACTCAGTTGGCTTTGGTGGTTTCTTTCCAGTCTTCGCTTCGTAACGGGCTGCGAACTTGTCAAATCTCGCAGGTCCGCAAAGGAAACATGTCGATTCTGGCCGATCATGTTCTTTGCACCAGTCACCCTTTTCTTTGAATTTTGCGACCAGCGACGTATCGCAGAGCGCACACTCTTCCTCCGGTACCCCGTGCTCAACACACCACCAGCCGCCGACACTTTGGTCGACTTTGCTGTCCATTACTGTGTCGGCTGCGCCCTTGGGTTTACATCCAGTTATTGCGATAGCACTCAAGCATAGAGTCGCAATCGACATTAGCATCAAGGATAGCCCGCGAGCAATATTTCTATTCATCATTAAAATCTCCAGTCGGCATTGCCGAATCAAAGTTAGACCGATACCGTTTCAGGCACACGCCCAAATTCCGGCTCGATCGGTTCAATAGGTTTTAGGAGTTGACCCATTGAGTCACTCCCATCGTCATTTTTCTGTAGACTCTGTACTGGCTGATTGAACACAACGTAGAGCACTCGCAGAACGAGCAAACTCATTATCATCGCGCTACAGACTCCGCCGATAACGACCGTTGCCAACGGGCGTTGTACTTCGGCACCCATCCCCGTACTAAACGCCATCGGCACAAATCCGAGGCTGGCGACAAGTGTTGTCATGAGGATCGGGCGCAGTCGTGTCATGGCTGCTTCCTCCACCGCTTCGTCAAGTGTTCGACCCATTCGTCGTAGCTGACGGATGGTCGAGACAAGTAACATATCGTCAAGCACCGCAACGCCAGACAGCGCAATGAAGCCGACAGCAGCCGAAACGGAAAATGGCATGTCGCGAATCCAAAGCGCAAGAATTCCGCCGATCCAAGCGAATGGAACGCCGGTGAACACACGCAATGAGTCAATCCAATTCCCATAAGTCAAGTAAAGCAAAGAGAATATCAGCATCAGCGCGATTGGAACAACTATCATGAGTCGAGTTTGGGCGCGTTGCAAATTCTCAAACTGACCGCCCCACGCGATGTGGTAGCGGCCAACCGGCATCTGAACTTTTTGAGCGACGACACGTTGGGCTTCTGCAACGAAGCCGCCGAGATCTCTGTCGCGTACGTTGGCTTCAATGGTGATTCTCCTTTGGTACCAATCCCGTTTGATCGCATTCGGACCAACCACTTTTTCGATCGTTGCTAGTCGTGACAATGGGATTCGCTCGCCCGTTGGAGTTGCAACGAGAATCTGGCGAATCGCATCGGGATCAGCACGAGCTTTCTCAGGGAGTCGAATGACTAACGGAAATCGCAATTGTCCTTCATAAACCTCACCGACATGGTGAGTCCCGAGGGCGCGAACAAGGTTCATGATCGTACTCGCTGCAATGCCATAACGTGCGATCTCTTCTTGCTTCACTCGAATCTGAAGTACTGGCTGTCCGGTTACTTGTTCGACTTTGACATCTTCGGCACCTCGGATCGACTGGATCGCACGTTTTACTTCAGACGCTTTGGCGACCATCAAGTCCAGGTCATCACCGTACAAAATTGCGGCAACATCGGAACGAACGCCTGAGATCATCTCGTTCATTCGCATTTCAATCGGTTGCGACATTGCAAGTCTTGGACCTGGCAGGTCTCTTAGTTCCTCTTGCACCAAAGTAGTTAAGTCCGCTTGTGTCTGAGCGCGAGTCCAATGCTTTATCGGGTGCAGAGTAATGAATAGGTCTGTTAGCTCGGTACCCATCGGATCTGTTGCAACCTCTGCCGTTCCAACGCGACTCCACACCTGTGCAATCTCATTTGGAAACTTTTCGAGCAACACCTGCTCCATTTTGGTGTTGTAGCGGATCGATTCTTCCATCGTCGTTCCCGCTAGCCGAACAACGTTGAGCGTGATCGCACCCTCGGAAAGTCTCGGGACAAACTCGGAACCCAAATTGGGAGCGACAAGAGCGAACACACCGACGAGTAACAACAACGCGGATCCGACGACGAAGCTTTTATGATGCATCGTGAACCGCAGCGCAGGTGCGTAAAGTCGCTTGAGTACCCGGAGCAGCAGAGGTTCCTTTTCCTCGATGGCTTTCGGTAGAAAGTAACTTGCTAGCACAGGCATGAGTGTGAGAGATAAAACCATCGAACCAGCCAAAGCCATCATGACGGTCATCGCCATAGGGCGGAAGAGTTTCCCCTCGACTCCTTCAAGCGTTAGGATCGGGAGGTAAACAATCATGATGATCAGTTCGCCAAACAGGGTTGGTTTACGAACTTCGATTGCTGCGTCACGAATAACGTCCAGTCGACTGCGACCCTGTCGGTCATGAGCCAAGTGGCGTACGCAGTTTTCGATCATGACCACCGAACTATCGACGACCAACCCGAAGTCAATCGCCCCTAGACTTAACAGGCTTGCAGCGATTCCAAACTGCAACATTCCTGAGAAAGCAAATAGCATCGACAAAGGAATGGCTGTTGCGACGATCAAGCCAGCTCTAAGGTTTCCAAGAAAGACGAAGAGTACCGCAACAACCAGCAGCCCGCCCTCGAACAAGTTTTTCTGGACCGTATGGATGACGTGATCGATTAGTTCGGTACGATCATAGACGGTTTGAATTTTGACACCAACTGGCAATGAGGCTTGAATACTTTGGATTTTCTCCTTGAGCGCCCAAGTCACTTGATGGCTGTTCTCACCCATCAGCATGAAGCCTAGTCCTAGTACAGCTTCGCCCCGTCCATTGGCGGTCACAACTCCGCGACGAATTTCGCTACCGAGTTCCACATTCGCAACATCTCGAATTCGGACAGGCACGCCTGAATGCGATGTGATCACAATCTCGTTGATTTCGCTAATGTTTACCGTTCTACCAACTCCGTGAACCAGCAACATCTGGCTGCCATCGATTATCGTTCCGCCACCAACATTCTCATTGTTGGATTTAATGGCGTCGGAGACTTGTTCAAAAGTCAATCCATACTTGAACAACCGTTCAGGATCGAGTCGCACTTGATATTGTTTTTCGTATCCACCCCAACTGTTGACTTCGGCGACGCCACGTACCGATCGCAATTGTGGCTTGACAACCCAGTCGTGAATCGTCCGCAATTCGGTCAGTCGCTCGATGCGTACCTCCTGTGAGACTACAGAAAAGTCGATGCCTTCGTAGAACAACACGTAGTGGAAAACTTCGCCAAGGCCGGTTGATACCGGTCCCATCTGAGGTCGTCCGATACCGACTGGGAGTTGTACAGTCGACAGACGTTCGTTGATCAGTTGCCGTGCGAAGTAGATGTCAATTCCATCGTCGAATATCACCGTGACCTGTGACAGTCCAAATTTGGAGAGCGAGCGAAGTTGGTTGAGCCCACGCAAGCCACTAATTGCTTGTTCGATTGGAAAGGTGATCTGACGTTCGATTTCTTCTGATGCAAGCGATGGAGCAACCGTATTGATCTGGATCATGACCGGCGTCGTGTCCGGGAATGCATCGATATCCAGTTGCCGGAGCGAAAACGCCCCAACCACCGCGAACAGCACGGTTACCAAAACTACTAGGGCTCTATGACGAAGCGAAAAATCGATTACCCAATTAAGCATCGTTGCTCTCCCTATTTAGCGCAACAGTCGCAGCCGGCACCGAGATTATTTTTGAGTAACTGTGCACGCAACACGTCGCTACCAGCAGTCGCGATAACCTCGCCAGGAAGAACACCAGCGATCACCTCTGTGAATTTTCCGTTGGTTGCTCCCAACCGAACATTTCGAACATGAAATACCTTGGGACTTTCAGGACTATCGAAGTATCCCTTGTCGCGGACGAATACGATTTGACAGCACCCCTCCCAATGTGACGATCCAACTGGAACGACGATCGCATCGGGGACACTTCGCAAAACTACATGCCCCATGCCGAAAGTCTCACTACGCAGGCGTCCGTCCGGATTGGGAAGTACAACACGAATCTGAACCATTCGAGTTTGCTTGTCCGCCGCAGTGCTAATCCAATCGAGTCGACCACGGATTTGGTTTCGGCTGCCGTCCGCTTGAAAAGTGACGTTTTGCCCGACAGCTAGTTGGTCCATGCTTTCGAGTGGAATGTTGAGGTTCAACCACATCTGGCTAGTGTCGGCAACTTGAAAAAGTACCCGTGATGAATCAACAACTTCACCCGACGATGCCGACCGATGGACTACGACGCCGTCCATGGGAGAGGCAATTGGCAACAAGTTCGCAGTTGCCGTTTTGCTATCAAGCTTTGCAAGAATCGAATTGGGAATTCCAAGAACACGCAAATTGTCTAGAACAGCTTTGTCCGACATGTCTCGCAAAGAAGAAACCTGTACAGGCAATCCAAGATTGCACAACGATTGCTCAGCACTGAGAACGTCAGCCTTTGCTTTTGCCAACGCGGCTTCCGCATCGAAAATCCTAGAAACAGCAATCGCATCGCGAGCTTGAGTGAGTCTCGATACATTCTGTTGCTGCAGTTTCTCCTCTGCCAGCGATCGAAGCAGTTGCACTTTTACATTGCCCACTTCAGTTGCATCAATGATCGCGAGTACTTCGCCCTTCGAAACTTTATCACCGACGTTCTTCTCGACGATCCATACACTGCCAGGCAAACGAGAGGCCAAGCTCGCTAGCCGAGTGGGGTCGTAGACTATTTCTCCGGTGCCAGAAATAGTTTCAACAATGGAACGTCGTTCAACCAATTCTACATCAACGCCAGCTTGCTTCACGGACTCGATCGAAGCGAATTGAATGCGCTTTTTATAGACTGCGCAGCTACTGCTATTTTCTTTTCGCGGCATCCTAGTCAAGGCACTGGCTGAGCGTTCGAAATCATTCTCCGTAACGGTTTGAAGCACTTTCAATTGCGCTATGTCTGAATGGTGCAAGACACAGTTGTGGACGCCATGCTCGAGGCACCAACCGTTGTCTGTCCCGTTCGGAAGCAGTTTTGGATTGCACTCGACACACAAGGACTCGGGCACAGAATGTTCCTCACACCAATCAGAACCTTTTGGCTTCGACGAGCCTATCAATTCGGCGAACCTTGGGATCTTCCAGCCGTTTGTGTGTCCAATGTAGAACACTGCCAAAAAGCCAACGAAAATGAATGTCTGCCCCGAGTTGCCGAAAACCAACGAGACAACTCGCCATAGAGTGCCATGCGGCTCTCTGCGATTTTCAATTTGAGCACTTGGTTTTGGCTGCTGTACAACCGGTTCGATACCAGATAAATCGGGAGTACTTGGAATACTTGATGGAGGTGCACCGATAATTGAACGACTCATTGGGGAATTCCTACTGATTGAACTTGGGAGGGTCGCGGAGAGACGATCCGCGAAGTTTCCAAACAGCGCAAGCAAATCAGATTGCCGGACATCTCACCATCGCATCCGAGATGGAAAGCGGAATTCATTGATTCGCCAACGCGGGCAAGAATCGCCCTAGATCAGCAGTGATTCGAATACATTGCGAATCGTTCGCCCGCACCGGCGATCGTATCGCAGCGGGTGTTCTTGAATTGGCTCGACGAGCACTATGGGCTTCGTCAATCTGTCGATGCAAATAGACTGGGAGTCGAGCAACTCCAATGACAGTACTAGGGACATTCGATCGCTTTTATCGATCGCAATTTGACAGACGCTTCCTGGACAACATGGAGTCGATGAATCGCTCGGACAATGTCTGGGGGCAGGCATCTGTTCGTTAGTTAGAGTATCACCTGCGCAAGCAACACAACAACAAGAGTGCTGCTGAGTCACCTTCCCCGAAGGCGCAGCGTTCGCGTTTGCCGCACAGAATAGCGGGCAAAGAGTCACACGTAGTGCGACAATCGCGAGGAAGACAAATCGGAACATGAAAATCCTTGTCTCAGTAAAAAAAGACATAGACTGAAGAATAGGTTTAGTCCGTCAAGATTGCAAGCACAGTCCGAAAATTCAGCCATTTGCATGCAAATTCGGTCCTGCAACCGAATTTCCATCCTTTTTTCTGACATACGACAAATGATTCGGTTTCGATGTAACCAAAGGGCATTCGACCACAGGCTAGCGACCACGGGTGTGACGTTTATACCAAAACTGCTAATGAGCGATCTACGCATACCAAGCTTTCTCAATCAGTACACTTTGCCATCAAATGTAAGGATTATCATCTTAAACCCAAAAAAACCATTTTGAACTGTCCAAATTGGGGTCTGTCCGATTACCATCTGTGGGCGTTCCGTGCATGGCACTTGTTTTCTGTGCTGTGGGAGCTAGTCGCGTAAGGAAACGCAATACTTTTCGATTGCGGCTAAAGTCCGTGGTCCAAGATTAGTCCGGCTTAAATAACCCCGCCCAGGTTTTGAGAAGCCAGCAACGCAATATGCGCTGTTGTTTTGTAAAAAAGGTGAAAAGTGACTGGATATCTGTTGTTAACGGGTTCGACTGGACTGCTCGGTCGCTACTTAATGCGCGACCTCTTGGAAAGCGGTCAACGGCTTGCTCTCTTAGTCCGCGGATCAAAAAAAGACTCTGCATCGGATCGAGTGGAAGGCATCCTCCAATATTGGGAACGCCAGTCCGGTAAGACTCTGCCTCGGCCTGTTTTGCTTGAAGGCGACATACGTCGTCCCTGCCTCGGACTCAGCGGCAAGGACAAACGTTGGGTGGCTAGGCACTGCGAATCCATGATGCACAGCGCCGCCTCCTTGACCTTTCATGCTGATGGTACCGGCGAGCCATGGCACACCAACTTCGACGGCACACAGCACATGTTGGAGCTTTGTCAAGCGACGGGTCTGCGAAAGTTGCACTACGTATCCACCGCTTATGTTTGTGGTTTACGTCAGGGCAACATCCTTGAGACAGAAGTTGACTGCGGCCAGACTTTCCGAAATGACTACGAACAAAGCAAGCTGCGAGCCGAAGTGTTGGTTCGAGAAGCAGACTATATTGATGAACTAACCGTCTATCGCCCTGCGGTCATCTCGGGTGACTCTCAAACGGGATACACGAATACCTACCATGGAATCTATCTCTACCTTCGCCTGATGGCGCTATTGACGCCGCGTCAACCTGTAGGTCCCGACGGAGTGCGATTGACAAGATTGCGAATGCCTCTGCTAGGCGATGAACGCCGAAACATCATACCCGTGGATTGGGTCTCCAAGGTCATGACGCATCTGTTTCTGAAGCCGGAAGCCCATGGCCACACCTTCAATTTAGCTCCGGACATCTGTCTGACAGCGCGACAGTTAATCGAAGCGGGCTACAGTTTCTATAACTCAACTGGAGTCGAGTGGGTAGGGTACGAACCGATTGACCCCGCGACGTACAACGAATTAGAGGCCGCCTCGTTGCCCGGATTGGCTATGTACAGCAACTACGTAAGCACCGATCCCACGTTTGACTGCACCAACCTGAAAAGATTTGCGGGTGACATGCCCTGTCCAGCCCTTGATGAGGCGACGCTGCACACTTACATTCGGTACGGTGAACAGGATCGTTGGGGCAAACGACGCATTGAGGCACCTGCCGTTCATTGGCGAGCTGAGGATTACTTTCGAGAGTTTCAAGTGGCGGATGACATGAGCTACGGCACGATCAAGAGTCGGTTGGCTATCGACTTAGTCGGCCCA
>JBBRJI010000208.1:0-8667 GCA_038219625.1 Pirellulales bacterium
GATTTCGCGAACCTGCACACGAGCATCTAGATCGCGATAAGCAAAATATAGGTCCCAATATGCGTTCTCGACTTCGGCAACGAAGTCGCGGACGGAGCGTTCGAAGTCGACTAGGTTTACGTCGGTACGAACTCTTGCGAGCAGGACACCGTTGAGGCTGCCGGGAGTTGCACCAGGTCCGGCGATTCGAGTGAATTCTGTTCCAGCACCTTGCAACAGTGGTTGCCGAACGGATGCCTCAATGTACTCGTCCCATGAAAAGGGTTTGAATTTGTTGGAAAGTTGATTGTTGCGATCGTAGACCGTAACTTTCCGTAGACCGTAAAGTCCGCCGGTCGCAGATCGCTTGTTGATGCCAATTTGATTGGTGCTAAGATCTTGTCGAAATTGCCCTCCGACGCCAAAAAACTCATTGTTAAACGCCCGATCATTGTCCTCATAAATACTGGAAGCAAAAAAGTTCGCATCAAACGCGCTGAGGGCTGCTTCCTCACCCGTGCGAGGGTCTGTGTACACAATTGCGGGATCAAGATTTGTCGTAACGGATTGAGGAGTTCGGATGACGCTGACTCCGAGGTCCTTCATGATACGCGATGCACCCAGGGCTTGGCTGATGCAGTCTTGCAGTGACATTTGGCGAAGCTGTGCCGACAAAATCGCTGTCTCATCGCAATCGATTGGCGAGTGCGACTCGGTGTAGTAGGGCATGTTGCCCGTTTCCACCGCGTTCGAAGGCTTCAACTGCGTCAGTTGAACGGAGGAAGCGCTTGGAGTATTCGCCGCCTTGAATGGCGAAAAACTGGCTGATGGGAATTGACAACCACCCAAAGTAACCGAAGTCACTGCGCTCAGTCCTAAAATTATACGTGACTTAAGCATCAGGAGAACCTACTAAGCGAAGTGGTGAATTCCGTTTCCATTGCAATCGTTCGATGAAGCCAACGTGGAATGGCTTGCAAACCGTTCATCCTTAGATTTCGGATGTTGACCGTGCCTTATTTAAGAATTCGAAGGTTTGGGTTCAAAAACGAACTAGGACCGCCGCTACATTTTCATTATGTTTTGATAGCGTTTCGAAGTGTGTTGGCAGCATTTGGTACGATGGACGGCTTCCTCGACGAAGTCACTATGGTCTATACTAGCAAACCAAGTGAACGAGCTTGGACGCTTTCTCAATGGATGTAGTTAGCTTGGACAGTATGGGTAGCATGGGTAGTGCGCAGCAACAAGTAGAAGAGACCGACCGATTGCTTGACGAGCTAGAGCTGATGGCTCGTTCGAATTCGACCAACAGTCTCTTTTTTGATCAGGTCCTTTCCAGTCTTCGATTGATAGTTGCATCCGACTCGGCCTCTATTTTGCTTCTTGTTCCGCCAGGATCTTGGATCGAAATTGCTCAATCCGGGCTTTTTTCACCTGAGTCGAACAACCAGTTCCTGTCCGAGAGCAAAAGGCTCGTTCCGCACACTCATCCCCCGTTTTTGCAATCCACTAGCGATTCGCCTCCTTGGTTTGCTGTCCCACTGGGCGAGGATGGATTTTCGAGTGGCTGTGTTTTGCTAACATTCGCTCGGCCGCTCCCTGCAAGTGGCTTCCCAGCGATCCAAGCGATCGCAAACGCTTTTGCAGAAGTGCTTACTATTCGAAAACTTAGTCGCGTTGAGAAACTTTTCGGCAAGGAGTGGTCGCGAATACAGCAGTTGACGAGTCAAGTTTCCGAAACCCGATCTCTGAAAGACGCGGGTGATTTGCTTGCAAACCAGCTCGTCGGTATTTTTGCGGCTTCCCGCGTTTCTTTGGCCTTAGCCTCACCGTTTTCCGTAAGCCGAACCAAGGTGCTGTCCGTTAGCTCTGCGTTGAGTATCGATCCAGGTTCTTCGCTGATCAAGAGTTTGATGAGCATTGCATGGAGTACATTTTCACAAGAGCAACCTATCGTCCGTCAGGAGCCAATGGGAACGCCAGAACTCGCCGTGGAGGATCGAGTTGAAGCGGATGGTACGTTCAAGAACTTGCTAGCCCTGAAATTTCAAACGGCGAGAGCACCCAAATCTTCGCCAACTTACGTAATGATTCTAGAATGGGCAAATCGAGAAGAAATGCTGGATGCGCTGCCTGCAGTGACTTCTTTTATGCCTGCGATTTGCCTTTCCTGGGAACAACATCGTCGCCTATTGCAGGTCCCACGCATCCTTCGTTCTTGGATCACTAGTTCTCCAGTCCAATGGGTGCCCGCGTTTCTAAGTGCCATGCTTCGCCCAGTTTTCATCGTAGTGGCCGTTCTGTTGGCGTACTGGTTTTTGAGCAAGCCCTATCCGATGAGGATTGAAGCTGAGTCCATACTAGAGCCCATTGCCAAGCGAGCCATTTATGCAAACGTGGATGGGTTTCTGGACAAACTGTTGGTCGAAGATGGGCAATCGGTTGTGGCGGGCGAGCGAGTCGCAGTCCTGAGGTCGCCCATCTTAGATTTGCAAATCGAAGAAGCCAACGGGCAAGTCCGAGCCATCGCCGAGAAACGAAATGGCCTTCGCGTTGCCATCAACCAATTGTCTCCATCCAGTCCGGACGCCGAAGTCGTTCAGACAAGGCTCTCTGCGGAGATACTACTGCTTGAGACACAAGAAAAACACGTTCGAGACAAATGGAATTTCTTGCTGGCAGAGCAAAAAAAACTCGCGATCGAGTCCCCCATTGATGGCGTGGTGGTCACGCGTAACCTGAGAAGTGAACTAGAATCACGGCCATTGCGGCGAGGAGATGCGTTGTTTAACATTGTTGATCTGGATGGAGACTGGCAACTTAGTATCCGCGTTGCAGATCGAGACATAGGTTATTTGACCAAGCACTATGGATCAGCCCCCACCGAAGTCGCTTTCCTTTTCGACAGTATCCCCGGCGAGCAGTTTCGGGGTGTAGTTCATCAAATCTCGACGACCATGGAAAACCCCCAGGGGACTGGAAGTTACGTACTCGTACACGCGAGTCTCGACAAAGAAGTAGCGCACCGAGTTTACATGGGGGCCAATGCCAGGGTCTTCTTCTCCTGTGGCAAGGAGCCCCTTTGGTTTGTTTGGTGTCGCCCATTGATCGAAGAATTCCAGAAACGTGTTTGGCTCTTTACTGCGAATGACGACGAATTGAATTGAATTGAATTGAATTGAGGAATATCGAATGAGAAGGATAAATGCAGTCGCACTCGTGGTTCTTGGCTCTTGGTTCGCAGTCCTCTCGGCTGCGCCCAGGTTGTTGGCCCAGCCTGACGAAACAACGAAATCGGCAGAACTAGGGATTGACGGGGCTATTCTAAAAACCATTGAGACGACATCGACGGCCGCTCAGGTCTCAGGCGTCATCGAATCCTTGGTCGTTAAGGAGGGTTCCAAAGTAAAAGCTGGCCAGGAACTTGGGCGGATCCGGGACAAGGGAATACAACTGCAATCCGAACGAGCCAAAGCCGCGGTTCAGGTCGCCAAGAAAAAACAAGCAAATGATATTGATCGAAGACTTGCCGCCAAAAACCGATCCGTGGCAGAAAACGAGTACCAACGGGCGGTGGAGGCCAATTTGCAAGTCAAGGATGTCTATCCAATCAACGAAATCGATCGATTGAGATTGCTGTACGACCGTGCAACCCTTGAGATGGAGAGGGCAGCACATCTTCAGGACATGGCAACGCTGGAACTCTCGATAGCTGAAATTGAGTATCGGCAAAGTCTTGAATTGCTAGAACGCCATCGCATTACCGCACCTTGCGATGGAGTGATCGTAGCGGTTGAGAAACGCGTTGGCGAATGGGTCGAACCGGGTTCGGTGCTTGTGAAAATTGTCCAAATCGATCGGCTTCGAATTGAAGGATTTATCAATGCCGAAGATGCCGTCGCAGACTTGGTGGGCTCAAAGGCTCATGTTGAGGTGCAGAGCGGAAGCACGCTTCTGGAAACGCAAGCTGAATTTGTGTTCATCAGTCCGGACGCGAATCCACTCAACTCGCAGGTCCGCGTCTTTCTTGAAGTCGACAATCGAGATGGTCGATTGCGACCCGGCATGCGACCCAAGACGAATTTCAAAAAAGTTATTCCCAAGTAAGCGACTCTCGAGATTCAGGTTGTTGCCCGCTAATCACGCGAATAGCGCGAATGAGCCGCACATTGGGCTATCGCCGCGACCTAGAACGAAATCGTTGGGTTGCGTAGGGGCTCGTCCCCCCGCAACCCTGTTTTGGTGTACTAAGAGCGAGCAAGTTCCCTAGCTCCCGCTCCGTATAGCTTAGTCCGCCAAAGGCGGACTAAGCTATACGGAGCGGACGTGATATCGTTTCGTTTCGCGTACGTAGGACCCCAAAACGGTGTCCGGTCGGGACAAGCCCGAGCCGGACAATCAAACTCGAAACAATCCTTCGCGGCGCTGGCGTTGCGACCCAAGACGAATTTCAAAAAGAGTTATGCCCATGGTTGCGACTTGATTCGCGTCGATTCGCGTTATTAGCGGGCAGATCCCCGAGTTTCGGGTTATGCCCGCTAATCAAGCGAATAGCACGAGTGAGTAACACATTGGGCTATTGCCGCGACCTAGACCGGATGTACTCGTCGACCGAAATTCGGCCATCTTTGTCCGTATCCGTTTTTTCAAAATCCATTCCAGTTGCTTCGCCGGGATTTAAATAACCGTCGTTGTTCGTGTCCATCTTTTTCATTCTCGTTGTTGCCCATTCACGAAGGTTGTCAGCAGGTGTACTGGCTGTTGTGGCGGTAAGTGGGGGTAGCTTGGTTGTGTCCACAAACGCTTGGATTCCGATCTTTGTGTTTGGACCGAATCTGACCTTAAAATCCAACGGCCACTCGTCTTCGGTTAGCACCCAGTCGTGATTGGCGTCTTGTTTTCGAAACGCAGCCAATTGCAATCCAATTTCATCTGGCGATGGGTTGTTTTGTGGATCGCTACCCCACAGGAGTTTCGTTGCATAACGATGCAGAATGTAAGCCACAGACAATTGGTCAATCTGCTCTTTCCGCTCGGGAGTCAACGTCGATCGAAGTTGATTTAGGTATTCTTCTTCTAATCGAAAGTCATACCCGTTGAAAGTAAACTGAGACGGTAATGTGCCATTCAGTTCCTTAGGTAGCTCACTCCACGCCGTCATTGCCTCTGGCCGAGCGATGGCTTCCAACTCCGCTAGCGCGGACATTACCACAATTGGTCGCTGATCCCATTTAATTTTCGACATGAACGAGGAAAGCAAACCGAGAAGTCGCGGAACACTCATCCGCTTGCGTTGGGACAACCAATTGAGGGAATTTGGACCACCGCCATATTGATTATTAGAATCAATACCTGTCCATACGGCCGCATAAGGAGTGGTGCGGTTTTCCCAGGCTTGGCTTAGCAAGTTGACAACTTGTCGTGAAACCATTTCCTTTTGATCGGAGCTCATGCTTTCGTAGGGAGTACTCAAGACGACCGAAAGCGAAGCGACTCGATTCGCAAAGTCAGAATCGGTTTTTTCAAGAGATGCCATCGCTATTCGTTTGACGTATGCGACCAAAGATTCCCTTTTCTCGAGTTTGGGCTTTGTAAGACCGGAGCCTCGTGCCAGCTTTTCATTAAAATTGGAAATGAGGTAACTATCGAACAGCGAAGCTAGTCCTGGAAAGTGTGCGGTAAGATACGCTATGGAACTGATGTCTATCGTCCGGTTCGGGTTGAACGCACCGTCCTCCAAACCCAAAACGGATCGAGTTAAAAGCTCTGCCGTTTTTGGATCATTTTTCGAAATGCCCTCAAGCCAGTTCCATATGGGATCCATACGTTCATCAGGAATCAATTCGCCCGTTAGGTTAAGCAACAACTTGCGCCTTGGTGGGTCGGACTTCTCCAACTCTAGCAACATTCGAGTGGCAAACACATTGTCCTGAGACCAGTTTGCAATTGGACTAAACATCTTCCTGTCCATGCACAACTGAAAGGCTTCTTCAAAGAGTTCCTTTTTCTGCTCGGGTCCAGTTAGTCCATTCACCGCATTCATGGCCGTCAACCAGCCTTTCGGTTCCCTCTCACGACGTGCAACCTCCAGCGATTCGACGAGTGTTTTTCCCTCGAAGACAGGATCCGTAGAAACAACAGTGGAATTCGACTCTCGTGATGGTGGGCCGTTTTGTACCGACGACAATGGCATTACGCGGCGAACCCTTGCAATGACAGTTTCCCCCTTTGCAATCACAAACGAATCGCGGTCCATTGAGACACCATCGCTCGGACTGTCGAGCGTAACTTCGTATTTGCCCGCCAAAAGTCGCGTTACGTTGTTTCCTGTCTCCACTTTCAAGTTCTTCGTTTCGGCTCCCGCCTTCACAATTCTTATTTGCGCACCCGCTATTTCTGACTCGACAATGAACTGACCATCGGGAGTGTCCAGTTTGATGATGTACCCAGCCAAGAATGCCAAAGGTACCATCGCCGCCGCGATCCACAGCCACCTTCGACTGCCGCCCCTATTACGATCTGAAGTTCGAATCACGGGCTCTGGGGAATTTGAAATTGGATACGACTGCTTGTTCTCTTTGGATGGAACTGCATCCGTCGATACGGAGAGCCCTTCTAGGCTTCGAGCCTTGGCCATCAGCTCGATGAGGCATCCGCTTTTGGCCCATGGCAGCAAATCCTCGGCAACGTGGGCTGCGCTGGCTGGCCGTTCTTGTGGAGACGTTGATAGTAGGCAATCGACGAGCTTGACCAACGCCTCTGGTGCATCAGGCCGAAGTGTTTTCAAACTCGGCGGTCGGTGAGAAGCCAACAACCTCAGTTTGTCGATGGGGGATTGATTGGGTGCGGCGGCTAACGGAGCACGACCGCACAGCAGTTTGAACATGGTCGCGCCCAAGGCATAGAGGTCGGCGCGGTAGTCGACTGCACCGCATCGTTCGGCTTGTTCCGGTGCCATGTAGTCAAGCGTGCCAAGGAATTGCCCGACCGTCGTCAATTCACTCGAAACGCCATCCCATCGATCGAACAACACCAGTCCAAAGTCCAGAATTTTCACTGCGCCTGCGTCATCCAGAATAACGTTCGATGGTTTGATGTCGCGATGCACTAGGCCTTGAGCATGAGCATACGATAGCCCGAGCGCGATCTGTCGACCAATCTCACAAGTTTCCTCAACACTCAAATTCGGAATCGATTTGCTCAAACGTCCCAAATCCATCCCTCGGACGTATTCCATGACCAGATAGTCCATGTCACCGAATTGGCCGGCGTCGGTAGCCGAAACGATAGCAGGGTGTTGCAATCGACCGGCGGCTAAGATCTCACGTTCGAATCGGACTCGAGCTTCGGCGGTTTGATGATGGGCAGGCAGCAGCTTCATAGCCACAAGTCGATCGAGTTTGCGGTGACGAGCCAAATAGACGAGCCCCATGCCGCCATGCCCGAGCGGTTCGATCAATTCGTAGGGTCCGACTTCACGACCGGTCATCCAAGGCAACCAAGGCCGCTGAGTTGTTGCTGGAACATTTTCTAAGGATTTGGGCGGCAGGGAATTGGGCGACAACGAATCGATCTTCAATGGTCGCAACAAATCATCGCTACTCCCGTTCGAGTCGATTTCTCGCATCAAGTCTTCGCATACGGTGCATTGCGAGAGATGCTCTTCGACTTGAGTTGCGGAATCCTCGGGCAAGTAGCCAGCCAAGTAGCGCTTAAGCATGTCGTCGGAGATGCATTCGGTTTGGAGGAGCGGTGAAGTGGGCATGGCTAGAAACCTGTCGTATTTGAATGGTTCGAAACTTGGAGGCCGCGGGGCGTTGTTGAAAAATCGTGGTAGACATAAATTGTCGGCTGTCCCGAGGGATACGTTTTTGTACCGTCCCCTTGCAGGCTTGCGGCTTGTTGATTTAATCGTTTAACGGCTAGCCGCAGGCGTCGGGGGAGATCACTAACCGTCGCCTACGGCTGGCCGTTAAACGAAAATGAGCCCCACCATGACTAAATAATCGAAAATCGTTCGCTCGTGCCAGGCAAGCTGGCACGGGGCGGAAGAATAGCAACAAAACTGGCGTAACCAGAAACATTTGTCCATACTGAATTCCTAACGGCCCAGCCGTTCGTGCTCGGCAGGGAACTCACCCTTGCCGTTTACTCATGGGTTACAATGAAGACGATTCTAGTGTGACAGAAATTTTTCTTACCGCGCCCTTTTCAAGTGTTTTTCATGACTTCGACCAGCGGAACACACCCAAGCTTAATCGGTCGCGTTCAAGATCGCGACCAAGAGGCGTGGACACGGTTGGTCGGCATTTATACGCCGCTGGTGATCGGTTGGTGTCAGCGAATGGGCTGCGATTCGCACACGAGCGAGGACATTGCCCAAGAGACATTCCTAGCCGCTTCACGTGGGATTGCAGGATTGCGGCCCGACGGCGTGACCGGTAGCTTTCGCCGATGGCTTTGGCAAATAGCCAAGAACAAACTCATCGATTACCGGCGCAGGTACCCTTCCGCAATGGTTTCTTCGGGCGGAAGCACGGCTGCATTCCAACTTCATCAGATTGCCGATGTTGAGGAGTTGACCGATTGCGACCCAAGTTCGCCCGATTCGCTTAGAGAGTTGACAATGAAGGCACTGGAATTGGTACGAGTCGAGTTCAAGGAACCGAGTTGGAAAGCGTTTTG
>JBBRJI010000209.1:0-8632 GCA_038219625.1 Pirellulales bacterium
AGGCCATGTCGGCGACTTTGTTGACGAGTGGTAGGTCATCGCGACCGAAGCTGGTCGAATCCTTCCACGTGGTTCCATCTTTATAGATACGCGAAATCGAGACATTGTGACGCGTCCCTTGTTGCGTTTCGTTCTCCCAGATCGCAGCTTTGATGCGACCCATTCGAACTTCGTGAACTGGACGTTTTGCAGTGTTGGCAGTTGCCATGGTAGTAATACCTTTCAAAAGAAGTTAAGCCATAAACAGAATAAACTCACACGCCTTCATCGCCAGTTGGCGTTGAAGTTTGCAGGGAACCGAGAGCGGATCCCCATCTCCCTGCGAAAGTTCTGGCACCACAATAGGTGGAAACCTACCGATCGTGAGCCAGTTGTCTAAATCGGAAGCGATCTCAGCGGCTTGGTCGTAATTACCGAGCCGCATCGCTTCCATGATGGATAGCCATGCCGTTTGCGGGTCCATGACTACACCGCGAGCGTCAGCAAACTGCCGATTCGAGAGTCTTGCTCCATTCGATCGCGTGCGTTGGTCAAACGACCAGTCAGGCGAGTCAGGGCATCGACAGCTCGAAAGATCGTGAAGCCACCACCACTTGTAGCCAGCGATGCGACTGCGGATTTGACGAGATTCATCGAAATGCCGTATCCGGTGAGAGCCTTGGTAGCTTCGTCGGCATCAGTGCCGAGCGAAGTTGATAGGGCTTTTTGCATGGAATCAGCAAACGCGTCGCGTCGTGCGTCTCGGCTTCGCACCAATCGTCGGATAATGTCTTGGATATCATCCAGGGCACTAACGACTTTCGTTGTATGTTTGCGCGAGTATCGAACGACCTCGATCGCATCCCATACGATGTGATTAGCACAAACATGTTGGAACCAGAATGTTTCGACACCGATAGTTCGACGTCCAACTTCGGAATTCCAAACGAAGAGGCCGGGAGCAAATTGTTCTCCACCAATTTCGACCCAAGCAGAGTCATCAATCAGGAAGGCAAACATATCTTGCTGTCCGGCGTAGAATCCGGTTGCTCCATTGAACCCTTTCGGTGGAGCATCGAATCCTTCCGCTTCATTGCGAACCACCTCCAACAAGTCGGCATCGAAGATCCGAGTGTAGCTAGCACCGTGGATCGACCGAAGCGTATTTCCGTACGTTAGCAATTGCAACGGTTTACCTTCTCCAGGCACGGTTTCACGCAGGACGCGAGAAGCAGTGTCTGGGCTGAGACGGTTGACCGTATCCTTCTTAACATCGGCAATTGAGCAAACTTGTCCAAAGCTCCAATCGGTCAGGGAATGAATACCATTTCCACCGATTTGAAGCCCCAATTCCGAGCCAAAAGGGCTTGGAGTAATCTCGGTTGGCAGATGCCAAAGGAGATTGGAATTCTCTTTCATCCGTTTGGAATGCGAATGGAGAGATTGAAAGCTCTCAAATCGTTCGTCGTTGGGACGAGCGAACAGTGGTTGAGAAGCGCGCGTAGGATTGGCCATGAAATACTCCTATGGTCCATGAGTGTCGAATGAAAATCGATGCTTGCAGCATCTACTCGGTGTAGCGGGAGTCAGAGAGCGGTGGAACAGTTTTGTTGTGATCCAGGTTGCAAAAGCGTGCTCAATAAAACTGAGCGTCGAGCAACTTTGGTCCAAACTCACCGAACGGGACATCCATAGCTTGGCTATTCTCATTTCCTATGGCAAAACGCTTCACTATTTGGTAGGTTTCAGAACCATGCGGTCCAAAATTCTGCTTCGTAAATCTGTCTTTCAAAATCGGGAGAACTCTTGATGCAAGAGCAGCTACCAAAGCTAGACCCCAGCAAATGGGTGTCCGAGCACGGCGAGACTCTGTATGCCTATGCGCTGTCCCGATTGAAAAACGCCGATTCGGCGGAAGATGCAGTTCAAGAATCGCTCCTGGGTGCGTTAAGGAACATCAGCCTCTCTCCACCCCAAGGTGACATAGGTCCGTGGCTAATGGGGATTCTGAAGAAAAAAGTTGTGGATCGACAGCGTCGGGGTGCGAGGGCTTCCTCGGACGACACAGATCCGAGTCTTGACAAACTGTTTGACCAAAAAGGGAATTGGTCAGATGCGGCTAGAGCTGCAGATCCGCTACGACTTGATTCACTTGAACAAGCGGAATTCATGGAAATATTTAGACGTTGCTTGAAGGGATTGCCCCAGAATCAGGCCGCTGTTTTCGTTGGTCGAGAGATAAACGAACAAACTTCGGACGACTTGTGTAAGAAACTCGGGGTGAGTTCGACAAACTTATGGGTACTCATGCATCGAGCCAGACTTCGCCTTGCCGAATGCATTCGAGCTCGATGGGTTATGGGGGATGCCTAAAATGCTGAATTGCAAAGACATGACAAAAATAATTTCAGATTCTTTGGAGCGGAAGATCTCGTTTCGTCAGCGCATGGAACTACGGCTACACATCATGATGTGCGGTATGTGCCGACGCTTCCGAACAAACATCATCGAGCTTCGCAAGCGCGTTCGTGGATCGAAGTTTCTCCTGGACCAAGTCGAAGTAACCGCAGCACCGATGCCGCAAGCTGCCAAAGCTCGACTTGAAGAAGCCATCAAGCGGCAACTCCGCTGATTCCGTTCAGCCGTTGCCCAAGCGATGTCTCAACGCTATCGGCAATTGTGCCCCGTTCTGTGTGAATTCACACACTCAAAATTCCTCCGAGCCAAGGGAAAATCCAGAGCATTCTGAGGGACTTTTGTAAGGATCCGTTGTTTGCGCCGACAGTCCAATAGTCAGCAGCGAATTCGACGGAGAATTGCTGCACATTCTGGTTCAAAGTAAGGGGAAAAGTTATGGCCATTCATCTTCGACGCAAACTGGTAATCGCTTTGGGAATGTCCTCATCGCTCGGATTCGGAACGCACGCATGGGCTCAATCGGGCACCAAAGCACCCGTACGCTCGTCAAAAGCTGTCGTGCAAGGGAGCCGTACAGCCAAGAACGAAGCTGCGGTTGCTCTAAGCGGATACTGTCCAGTCTGTGTGATAGATATGAAGAAATGGGTCAAGGGGGACCCTCGTTTCAATGTGGTTCAAGACGGAAAGACGTATTTGTTTCCTAGTGACGAGCAGCGTCAGTTGTTCTTGGAAAATCCGGACAAGTATACGCCTGCCTTCGGTGGCAAGTGCACAGTGTGTCAGGTTGAGATGGGCAAAACGATGGACGGTACAGTTCAGTTTGCTACGCTTCATGAAGGTCGACTTTTCCTCTTTCCCGGCGACGAACAGAAGCAAATGTTTTTGAAAAACCCATCGAAATATGCAAACATTGACCTGGTTGCGGAAGGGAAATGCACGGTTTGCAGAGTTGAAATGCAGAAGGAGGTCCAAGGCAAACCAGAGTTCGCCGCATTCCACAAGAACCTTCGGTACTGGTTTCCTGGTCCAGACCAACTAAAGATGTTTGTCGCCAATCCGAGCAAGTACGAAGTTCAGCAGTGATGGTTCTCACTTATGCAAGATCGCGTCTGGTATCTAAAAAAATGTGACCTGCTTGGGAATCTTACAGGTGAGCAGCTCGCGGCTCTCGAACGCAAATCGCAAATGAAGCGATTTCCCAAAGGCTCCCCTATCTACCTCCCAAGCCAACCAGCAGATTCTGTAATGCTCGTTGCCAACGGACTAGTAAAGATCTGCCACCTTACTGGTGAAGGCAAAGTATCCACGTTGGCTTTTGTGAAAACTGGCGAATTGTTTGGTGAACTCTCGCTGTTTGACGAAGACGAGCGCGGCGAATACTGCGAGGCGGTCGAAGCTACTGTTGTGATTAGGATTCCGAGTCAGGCGATAAAGTCGTTGATGACGTCTCAGCTCGACGTAGCGTTGGGAGTAACTAAACTTATTGGACTCCGACGTAGAAGAATTGAAAATCGATTGAGAAATTTGCTGTTCACTTCGAACCAGCAACGACTGAACCATTTGTTGCTGGACTTGGCGGACCAATTTGGTGTTGCCGTTGAAGACGGTATTCGACTGGGGTTAAGCTTGACTCACCAGGAGATCGCCAACCTTATTGGTACGACTCGGGAAACTGTTACGATCATGCTAGGCAAGATGAAAGCAGAAGGACTCGTAGGTGGCAAACGTCAAAGCGTTGTTCTCACCGACATTGGTCGAATAGCAGATTCGGTCGGCCGTCGATGGCGACAACCGTAGTTATTAGGGTATTATGGATTTTGTGCGATCAAATTCTTCGCAATGACATAGCGATTGCGAGCCGAACTGACGACATGCATAGCTCGCATTTCTTCCAACTTTGATCTGCAGCGCTCACAGATCCGCAGATGGGCTTCGACCATTTTCATTTGATCATTTTCTAATCGTCCAGCGACATAATCCGGTAGGAAAATCGCTGCCTGCTGGCATTCGGTTAGGGACGGCTCGGTGTTGGAGCGAATTACGAATACGCTACCGCCAACCAGCATTAGGCAGACTGCCAACAGAGTTCCACTGACCACGGTCCTGCGAAAGCGCTTTTCGCCGCTGACTCTCGCTACAACGGATTCAAGCGTACCAGGTGGGCAGGGACCCCAGTCAGAATTTTCAGCGTTCATAGTTCATTCCAAGAAATTAACGGGTTGGAGGTGTATTCACTCGAGTAGAAAGCCGAATTTGGTCCAGTGCCTATAGAATCGACAAATTCTTAAATCTGATCTGTGTGCGGCAGTACATCCGAACGAATTTTGCCGCAATTTTTTACCCGTCGCTTGAATCGGAGGAACCATGATTCAAAGCCTTGCCAACTCGCTACAGTCAATGCCAACGTCAGGAAACTTCGGATGAATCAATTGCGAACAACCTCCGAAGTTGGGCGGAAGGCATACCAGGCAAACCAAAACGTATTCATCCACTGCAGCCCTTGGTCTGCTGACGCTACCCGCAGCGTCTGGGTTTCGGAGTCGTAGGCGATCACGACCTTCTTGCCGTTGATTACCCTTTCCACTTCTCCCGACTTCTTGCCAAACGCAGAAACGGGAACGGCCAAAGCCGATGATTCGTCCCATATGCCAAGAACACGCTCCTTCTTGGGAAGTACATCGCTCACCGGATGTACAGGAAACATTAGTTCCGATTGTCGGAAGTAGCCAGCATAGGGATTGGATCGGTAATTGCGCTTGTGTCCTGTTTCAATCGAAAGCACATCTGTGTCTGGATGTGCGGATTGCCAGGCAGCCCAGGTTGTCAACTCCATTGGCAACGCAGACAATTTTTTGCCAACTGCAGGGCCCGAGACACCTTCACATTTTAATTGTGACCACAAACTCTCCGATGCCGCACGATCGTACATCAAAACATTGCTGTTATAGAGCAAGCCCGACACTCCAAACTCTCGCTCGCCAAGCGGTGTTCTGCGGTCGAATACTACTGCAGAATCACATAGCGGGCAGTACGTAACTGCAACAGGAATCTCGCTAACGCGATCATTAACAATCTCGTGCTGCGTCATGATGGAAATGGGATAGGCTCGAGAATGCCCCTGCAGCGACAGACCGATCACGCGATCATCCTTCTTCAGAAACTTGGCCTGATTGGCTGCGACGGTTCGCGGATTGCTGATCGCAGGAATGCCGTCCTTGGGTGGGCCACCCGCTTGGATTTCATTGACAGGGATCGTGGCGTTGGACAAATCGAATGCAGGTGAAGAACCGCGTTGGACTTGCTGGAGTGGTTCAAGTCCACTTGCGTATTGGCGACGAGGGAGTTCCAATCGCACGAGGCAAAAGGATAAGCCGAGCAAAAAAGCGACAACGCAAATCTGCTGCAGGCCACAGCGCAATGCTGTTTTTGTGTTCATGATATTCCTTTGGATGCGTTCGAATTTACCAACCCACTAGCAACCAAAATATCGTAGCCTTTCGCAAAGTTCTGTGAGCGTACGCACAGTCGAAAAGTATTGGCAGACTATCATGAATCGCTATTCGGTTTTTTGCATTGACGAGTGAGTTTCCATTTGACAAGGAGTTGGAAATGTTCAAAAAAATTCTAGCGGTGACTCTGTTGACGGTGTTGTCGTGGGCAGGTGGATGTAACCAGCCTGCCGCATTGCCATCGAAGGACCGTGATCAAGCCGCACAGCCCGCCAATGGCATCAACGCGACTGGAGCTGCACAAGAGGTTAAATCGCCAGGAGGTTCTGGAAGCAAATAGACTTCCAGTCCCAAACCGGTTCCAACAACACATCGATGGAGAGCACAAACCGTCCCTCGACGATCATCATCGCCCCGCAAGGAAAGGTGCGGTTTGCGTACTACGGGACATTCTGGGGAGATCGTCCCTCGATGCATGAGACTCTGGAAATGATCAAATCAGAGTCGTTTGACTTTGTCCATCCGAAGCGGCTGAAGTGAGGGGCTCGCTACGAAAAACTGCCGATCGCACACTTCTATTTCATTTTCTTGAGTTCCTCGATGATCACTTTTGCATCCAATCGATTGCGGTAGTCGGGATCGCTGTGTGCGTAGGCAATCCTACCTGATTTGTCGATGATATAAACGGCAGGAACGGGTAGTGCATGATGTTTAGCCCCCGACGCTTTTTCCAGGTCGATGCCAAAGCCTTTGTATTTTTCGAGCGTTTTTGAATCGACTTCGAATGCTAGGCCGAAGGCTCTGGTGGCTGCAATTTGCGAATCGGAGAAAATGGGAAACGGTATCGAGTTCTTCTCAATATTGTTCTTCGAACTTTCAACACTGTCTGGGCTCACGGCGATCAATTCAGCTCCGAGTTCTTTGATTTCTGGGTAGGCTTTGATCAGTTGCTGCGTGTGTTTTGTGCAGATCGGACACCAACCACCACGAAAGAAAACAAGCACAATTGGCTTTTTAGAATACACCGAGGAAAGCTTAACCGTCTCGCCTTGCGAATTCTGCAAAGATACGTCGGGTGCGTTAGCTCCAGTTCGCAATGCCTGGATTTTCTCTGCGCTTGCCGCAACCTTCGATTCCTGCGCTAGCAGAGGACTACTTAGAACGCAAACAATTCCAACCAACGAAAGAAATTTTGATTTAAGCATTTGTGGTCTCCTAGTCCATTTTTTGAAAACGTTGATTGTAGCAGAACTTCAGACTGCATGAGGTCTTGCCGCCGTTCTACATTGCGATTGACGGTTTGATCGTTGGGACGTCAATCGCATTTGGTATGAATGCGTCACCTAATCATCGGTTGGTGCTGCGACCGGTTATTGACGGTACCCCATAAAACGCCTTACGGTTGGGTACGAGTAGGATTGGCGATAGTTCGAGTATGGCTGACGGGCCTCGGAATTTCCACTACAAGGCGACGAAGCTGTATAGGGGTTTGCCATACCGTAGTTAACGGAATTCGACCCGTAGGACGGTGTGTAGCCGTTATTCTGTATCAGAATTTGGCTTTGAGGGTATTGAACCGCTCCGCCATATTGAGGAACGGACGAGTAGGTCGGCGATTGCGAGGGCGCACTATAGCTCGGTGCGCTAAAGCTCAGTGTACTAAAGCTTGCGTCATGATCGACGTCGGCGCGGCGAAAGTCTGTGCGATTCGGTACATTGGAATGAGAATGACTTGAATCGCTGAGTGGTTCGAATTGCTGCCGCCGCTGGTGTCCCTGATCTTGCGTCCTGGTGGCGGAAAACCTACATCGACAAGCGTTTTGTAAAACGGTTTCAAGTAAAAAGCAATATTAACTGAACGGAGGCGCTCCACCACGGTTTAAGCGAATGCTGGCTGTAGCGGCGCACCGAAATACATGTGCCTGTTGTCCGCAAAAGTGGGACCAGTGATTGATGAAATGACATCATTGTCCTAGACTGTGTGAACTTTTTGGTCAAAAATCTCGGCGCCAGTCCAACAGTCAAACCCCTTTCCCAGAACGAGGGATGCTGTGTCATGCAGAAGTGTCGCAGAAAAACCAAGCAAGAATGTCGCAATCGACGACGATCCCGCATAGCAGCTTTACAAAACGATCTAAGGATCATTTAACATGACAAAAACAATTCATGCGATTTACGAGAACGGCGTATTTCGTCCAATCGAAGCCGTGGACCTACCCGACCATTGCGAGGTTGAATTCGAAGTCCGCTCCGTCAAGGAGGATTCCGAACGTCCGACGTTGGATGATGTCTATTCGGTCTTAGCCACGAGCTTCGATGGCGGCCATCCAGACGATGCTGCCAATCACAACGAGCATCCAGAATGAATGCTGTTTTCTTAGACACTGTCGGTTTGGTCGCCATGTGGAATCGAGCTGATCAATGGCACGAAGCTGCGATCGCTGCTTTCGAGTTGATCAAATCAAAACGTCACTCCTTCGTTACGACTAGCTACATTCTACTTGAGTGCGGAAATACAGCCTCCCGCCGAATCTATCGGCAGCAACCGAACCTGTTGAGGGACTACCTCGTTCGACGCAACGAAGTCATCTTTCCTACCGTAAGTGACTGGGACGAGGCTTGGAAGACCTACTCAACGGGCGATGCGAGCCAAGCGGGAATCGTTGATCAAATTTCTTTCATTGTGATGCGTCGGCTTGGAATCATCGAGGCGTTTACCAATGACAAACATTTCGAGGCCGCCGGTTTTCATGTGCTGTTCTAAAAGAACCTCTCAGAGTAAGAAT
>JBBRJI010000210.1:0-8586 GCA_038219625.1 Pirellulales bacterium
GCGACCAAGATGGGGACCCCCATTCGCCACGCGATGGCGGCTGGTGGAGCCACGTGTTTTGGCTCGCCTATCGGGTCGGTGGACGCAACCCGACAGAATACTACAAGAAGTGGGCGCCCGATCTTCAGCGCGATAAGTTTATGCGCAGCCTTGAATACGCTTTCCTTCCGCTCAACTTCGCACTGTCAGCGATCATTACTGGCGCCGGCTACGCAATAGGCGGAACGCCCCTCGCGATCTCTTGGTTGGTCTGGGCAGTTTGCGTTCGCATGGTGTTCGTTCTGCACTCCACATGGCTTGTTAACTCGGCCAGTCACCTTTGGGGCTACCGCAACTACGAAACTCGCGACGACAGCCGCAATAATTGGTGGGTGGCTCTTGTGACCTACGGTGAAGGTTGGCACAACAATCATCACGCGCATCCTCGCATGGCTAAGCACGGTCATAAGTGGTGGGAATTCGACCTTACCTATCAAACCATTCGCTTGATGAAAGTGCTCGGTATGGCATGGGACATTGTCGACTATCGCAGCCGCAGTGAAAAAGCCGCTTAGCCAAATTTATAAGCCGCTGTTTCAAGTCCACTGACTTTAAGAACAATCGAACCCGATGTGCTGCAAAGCCCATCGGGTTTGTTTTTGAAATGCATGCAGGCTTGCTAGCCAACTCTGCATTCAACGCAGTTACCTAAGTCCACATCTTTTCTAGCAAGAGATTCCCAATGGCCGAGACCTTGTTTTCCAAAATCATTCGCAAAGAAATCCCTGCCAAGATCGTCTTCGAAGATGAATCCTGCTTGGCGTTCCAAGACGTTTCACCGCAAGCTCCGGTGCACGTGCTGGTCATTCCCAAGAAACCTATCGAATCACTGGTGCAGCTAGATTCCGCTGACGCAGAGCTGCTTGGTCACATGTGGCTGGTGATTCCCAAGGTCGCCGCCGAACTTGGTTTGAGCGAATCGGGCTATCGCGTCGTTGTAAATTGTGGACGCGAAGGAGGTCAATCTGTTGACCATCTTCACTTCCATATTCTTGGTGGCAGATCCATGAAGTGGCCCCCAGGCTAAAGTGCATGTCGCTTCTCGACCGAGTACGGCGCCCCGAGCATCGGGTTTTGTTCTTTGCCGAAAACTCAACGAAAGTTGCGGAGCTCTTTGCAAAGTTCACTACTATCGATCGCTCGTGAGCAGGTGACAAAGGAAAAGTCCCGAATTATGTTCCGCATTTCAATTGTAGCGGTAGGGCGCGAGCCCTCCGGTTCTTTGATACCGGACGGATTGCGACAATCCGCTAAAGAAGGAATCTGTTTCGGGACTGTTCTCAACAAAGCGGCGAGGGAAAGCTTTCGCTTTCAAGATTTTTGGTTCGCTATTTCTTCAGATGACGGGCTTCTGTACTATCGGAAATTCGACACCAGATATTAGAGCGTACGTTGAAGACTCGCACATTGAATTGCCGAGATAATTGCAGATGCAGGTAGCGTTCTTGGTAGTGTCGAGGCAACAACGCCGATAGGTACCAGCTTTAGCCAACCTTCCCGTTTTCCCGAATCGACCGCTGATGCTTTCAAAACGCTTTGTTCGCCGCTTGCTTAGAACTCTTCCAACTGTGGTGCTTCTAGGCTACTTCAACGAGTGCACCCTCCCGCGCGCGAACGCTCAGGCAGACGCGGGCGTCAAGATTGAGTTGACGCTGACGCCTTCCAAGCCTGAGGAAGCTCTTGGGGGAAAACCCGCATCGTCAACCGAGCAAGAAACCAAGAAAACCGATCCCAGCTTAGCAACTCCGACCGCACCCAAAACGTTTGTGCTTAGCGCCTTTAAACTAACGAAAGATAAGCCGACCGCCGGCGAAACACGTAAGCTAGACGCTCCAGACGCGAAACCGCTCATCGCACTTGCCCTCGAGCAACCGCCAGCACCGACTCAAAAACCCAAGCAGATCGAAAGTGACGTAACGCCCAAGAAACTGGAATCCGAAGTCAAAGACGCCGCCAGCAAACCAACTGAAATTTCGCAAAAGCCTGCGGACGTCAAACCGCTGAAGATCAAAGAGCCGAAGTCTAAAGAAGCTCGAAACGATTCAGACAACGAAGATGCCGCCGGAGCCGAGTGCCCGGGTGGAGCTGACAGTGCCAAGCCGCTGCCAGTTATGCCTGACGACGTGCCGCTTCAAGAGGAAGAACATCCCTACGATGCGCCCGCAGCCGAGTCCACTTCGAACAAGCCCGATCGTCCAGCCAGCAAACAACCGCTGACGCTCAACAGCGATCAGTTGCGATTGCGAAACGAAATCAATCAACTGCTGCGATACTATATGCAGCACTCAGAAACCATCGCTCGTCGAAGTCCGTGGGCCGTCATGCACGCGATCCTGCCATATGGTGTCGAAGCCGAATTGTCAGCCGGCAACCGTCGCGTAAACGCTATCGGTTGGATGAGCTACAACGGATTGTGCAAAACTCAACGCATCTTTCAGCCAACAAAATCTGGCTTCCGAACGAACTTAGGTCCCGGTGTGCAAGGCCACGAGGGACAGTTTCTTGCCATCCTCGCCCAATCCAAAGTGGGTCCAACTTATCCAATAAAAATCGGCCCTCGTACGTACACCGTTAATGATTTGGTCCGTTATGAAATGGCCACTTGCCGTGAAAAATCCGAACTCACTTTCAAACTCATCGGACTCTCGTATTACCTCGAGCCTGACCAGCGTTGGCGCGACAATCAAGGTGGAACATGGTCACTTGAAAAAGTGGTCGGTGAAGAACTGGATCAACCAATTGTGGGCTCTGCGTGTGGCGGTACACATCGCCTCATGGGACTGACCTTTTCACTCCTGAAACGGAAACAAGCTGGGTTGCCGATCGATGGGCACTGGAATCGTTCCGAACAGTTTTTGAATGATTTTGTCGCCTACGCTTTTTCGTTACAGAACCCAGATGGTAGCTTCAGCACCGATTGGTTTGAAGCACGCGCCAATGATCCCGACGTCGAACGCAAAGTACAAACGACTGGCCATATTCTGGAGTGGCTTATTTACACCTTGCCCGACGACCAGCTTCAATCGCCTCCCGTTCAGAAGGCGATTCGATTCCTGTTGAGCACAATCGGAGCTGAACCAGGACGCGATTGGCCGATTGGTCCGCGCGGTCACTCGTTGCGGGCCTTGGCTCTCTACAACCAGCGAGTCTTCGGAGCGGAGCCTGGTAAGTTGAAGCAGTATATGGCCAACTTGAGCAACGAAACCAAGCAGCGGTAATTGTCGGACCGAGGCAGTTTAGATAACATAAGTGCTTTCGATCTTTGCGATTTGGCCGGCTCGCCAAGCTTTGCCTAATCAACTTGGAATCGACCTTCTGATTGCGGCTCTGAGTTGGGCGCGAACTCCGTTCCCACGTATGCGATCGTTGCTTGGCTCGATGTGATCGCCCGCGGCATCTTACGGAATTCGATACAGCAAATGGTTGCGCAGCGACATACAAAACAATTCACCTTGATGCTGGCTTCGGCAGGCGCATTGGTCAACGATACCAATGCCGACGCTCTGCTCATTCTGCTCGATGGCGCAACCGATTGGCAGAAGCTTCGTCAGGCGGTCCCTGAGAGCGTGAAAAAAATCATCGTGGCGGCCGACTTGGAGGAAGACCTAGTCGGCGCAGCGCAAGAAGGACTGATTGCCCTCACATTGCACAAAGAAAAATCGCCGCTACTTGAACGCCTCCAACATGCGTTGCTTGAAGCGGTCGCCGATGGCGTTCTGAACAGCAACTGCGACGTCATCGCCGTTTATAGCGGCTTCGAGCACCAGAAGATCGACTCGATCAGTCACATTCGACTCGACGATCGTATGCGACGCCTAACCTCGCGCGATCTTCAGCTACTCGAAAGTAGCGTTCCTCTAAAGAGCCTCAAAACGGTCATCGATCTCGCAACTCAGATCGGCCGCGAAGGCCGCGAGGGCAAAAAAGTCGGTACCCTATTCGTTGTCGGCGATACGCGCCGCGTGCTCCAACATTGCAAGGATAGCGGCTTCGATCCACTGCGTGGCTACAGCCGCAAGATGCGAAACTTGTTCGACCCCAAGGTCCGCGAAGACATCAAAGAAATCGCCCAAATGGATGGTGCCTTTGTGGTTTCACAGGAAGGTGTTGTCGAAAAGAGTCGCCAGATCCTGGAAGTCGCGCACGCGGATCTGACACTTTCCAAAGGCCTTGGGTCACGACATTGGGCGGCCGCTGCAATTTCGCAGTTGACCAAAGCAGTCGGTATCGTCGTCAGTCAATCTTCCGGAACCGTGCGATTGTTTCAAAACGGCGACCTGGTTCTGCGAATCGAACCGATGGACCATGCGGTGAAGTGGCAAGAATTCAATTACGATCCGCCATCTCCCAACCCAGAAAACTGATTTTCGTTCTTAGATCACAGCCGGATCGATCTCTTTCTCGTTAGCGATTGTCACCCGCGACAGCCTTTTTCGCTTCCCACAACGGGTCTCCCATCGGTAATAACATCGAGTTCGCGTTCTTCGCTAACTCGCGGCGCCACAGTTGCAACGCAGCCCGATTTGGAACACTCGGCTGAAACCCGAGATCTTTACCAGTCAACCGTTTCAATTGATACGCGGCCAGCACACGTTCTTCAATACGCTCGCTCGCAAGTGCATCGACCAGCTTCGGCAATAACACCTCCTGAGCCTGCTCGCTT
The DNA here is from genome assembly GCA_038219625.1 of Pirellulales bacterium. Lineage (GTDB taxonomy): Bacteria > Planctomycetota > Planctomycetia > Pirellulales > Pirellulaceae > JBKCUI01. The sequence continues at coordinate 4,703 of JBBRJI010000210.1, forward strand.
CCGTCAGTACTCGTTGCACCAACGAACAACTCCAATAACGGGCCGCTTGCATCGCCATAAACGTCTTTCAACTCCTGTTCCAACACGACCACGTTAGTAAGCTCACTGACAACGCACTGCTCAGCCAACTCAAGCGTCTTGTCCCAGTGACTTCGCATCTGTTCGTTGCTGAGCAAGTTCTGAACAAATCCGCTCCACTCACCCAGCATCACGCTGGTCTGAATTGCTAACGCAGCCGTCTCGGGGCGGCGATCCATGCTGAGCACTTTCAATTGCGATTGGGCTGCGTCTTTATCGTTGAGCAACAAATTCAGGTCAGACGCCGCCAGCACATCCAGCGGACGCTCGACACTCGCCCGATACCAAACCGGAATCGACCCAAGCTCGAATTCAATAAGTTGCCCATCGATCAGGACAGCACCCTCACCAACCACTAACTTCAATCCTTTCGACTCGCCATTCACAGCCTTTACATTCACAGCCACTTGGCCTTCAACCGCCACCACAATCGCCACAGGCGTGAAGGCCGCTTTGTCCGTGAGTTCCCCGAGAGCAACGCGACGATGAGCAACTTCAATAGACGCCATGCTCTTCGCATCTGCGAACGCCACTTCGAATTCTCCCGCTGGCGATGAAACAGTGAGCGCGCTCGGTTCCACAGCAGCTTTCGCAATCGCCCGGCAAAGTGATGTGTGAATGGCCGTTTGGTTTTGAGCTGCATCATGCTTTGGCTGCATCCGAGTCGGTCCGCAAACGGTCCAAGAACACACGCCAACAACGTCCAGCGTCGGTCGCATCAGCGGCGGCACGATCAACTCCGCTCCGTCCAGAATACCCGCCCCTGCCTCCAACCGAGCTAACTCAGCAGCTCCTTCAGCCGCCATCGATCTAACCAGCAAAACGGAATCTCCTTCCGCTCTGCTACTTGGAACCCATCGCAACGACCCTCGAAGAGGCAGCGAGTCGCTCTCCGGTGCAACCACTTGTTTCGGACCCGTCGCTTCAGTATCGATCGACTTGGGAACGACAAGCGGTTGCGTCAGTTCAATCGCTTCACCAACTTCGGCTGTAGGCTTTGTTGCACCCTCAGTTGCACCCTCAGTTGCACTCACAGGGACATTCTCAGTTGCATTCTTAACCGCACCGGCAACGTCTGAATTCAACTGGACATCAGGCTTTACTTGATCCGCCACATCAGTCGGCTTGCGATTCGCGTCGTTGCCTGAAACAGAACTTGCGAGGCTATTCGTACCGAACAAATTTTGCACATTCTTCAGTGGCCCCAACGCTTGCCACACCAGCACGGCTAACAGAGCAAACAGCGCGGCGATCACTGCTGGAATACGCCAGCCTCCGGTGCTTTGCCCAACCAAGTAGTCGGGCACTTGATGCGCAGCCGTCGCAGTTACCTTCTCCACCATCGGCTTTGCGGTCGCTCCGATCATCGATTCTAGCGGCGCTGTAACTTGCAATTGAACAGGCTGAGTTTTCACATCCCTCACTTGTTCGCGCGCGCTCACCGCCAATTCATTGCCAACGACGACAGTTCCACCCGGAACCAAAGCCGCTGCTACTTCAACGGCTTTAACTTCAACTGCTTTAACCAGCGACTCGTCCTGCGAGCGATCAAGCCGAAGCAATTCTCCATTCGCCTTGGAAACGGGAACCACAACATGATCCCGCGCAGAAATCGAACGAACTGGCTTCAACCGCGCCGCCAAAGCCGCCTGATTCGCTGGGTCCACCAAACCAACCGCCAACGCCTTGAGACTCGCCGGCACATGCACTTTCGAATTCAACGCTTCAGCCAGCAACCGATGGCAATGCGCTAACTCGGCAAGCACCAAATCGGATTCCGCAATGCAAATTCGTTCGAACTCTGCCACCTGCTCACTGGCAAGCGAATCGTCGAGGTACTCCGCAACCGAATTCGCATCTCCGCCCAATCCGGTGCCTATCACCTTCGGTGCCAACATTTGCTTTTGCTGAACCAGCGTCTCGATACGCCGCAGCAAATTGCCGGCCACCTCGGTGTGCATGATGCGCTGATGGAGGTCGCTTGTCGCCACGGGACTGAGCACGCCGTCACGGTAGGCCAAAAGTGTTCGCAGTGTTAATCGCATGATGCATTCCGAAAGACATTCCTCGCGGCAAAAAATCCGCAGTCACTTTATTAGTGCTCTCGAGCAGCCACTTCCGTAGGAATTTTCCGAAACTTTCCTGCAAATTCTGAAAAGACTTCGCAGATCGTCGGCTTTCTGTGCCAATCAGCTTTTGAACTAAACAGCCACTCAGGCGTGCAGCCCGTGCTCCAACAGCTACTCAGGCAATTTGACTTCGAACAACTGAGGCCAGTTCTTGCCAGTTAAAAACAACTTGCCGGTCGCTTGGTCATAAGCAATACCATTCAGAACGTGCTCGCGATCCGGTCGCTGCTCAGGTGGATACAGTTGACTCGCATCCAACCACCCGAGCACTTCGCCCGTCTTCGGCGAGATCCGTGCAATGTGATCCGAGTACCAAATGTTCGCAAGCAACTCACCATTAACGAATTCCAGTTCGTTCAGCTTGTCGATCTTGCGAGCCCCCAAGTGCACGCGGAGTTGACGCACCACATTGAATTTCGCTGGGTCAATCACCCGAATCGTCGACGTCCCATCACTCAGATAAAGAAACTTGCCATCGTTGGCCAAGCCCCAACCTTCACCGGTGTAACGAAAACTGCCAACCGACCTCAGCGTAGCAGCGTCGTAAGCAAAGCAGACATTTTCGCGCCAGGTCAACTGATAGATAGTGCCGTCAAGCAGCGTAATGCCTTCGCCAAAATAGTCTTGACCCAATGGGACGCTCACCAGCACCTTGCCACTTTCCAGCTCCACTTTTCTCAACGTTGATTTGCCATACTGGCCTGTTCCTTCGAACATCTGACCATCATGGATTGCCAATCCCTGACTGAAGGCCCCACTATCGTGCGCGTACGCTTGCACAAATTTGACTGGCTTCAACAGCGGCGCGCGATCTTTTGGAAACGCGAACGCCACCAAGCCTAACGCGACCACGCAGCCAACAAGCCCCAGCCCCGTCCAAGTCTTTTTGCTCATTCTCGGCCTCTCGGTCATCATCGCTCGTGATCAAGTAGTTCTAAATTTCGCTAGGACCAGCCACATTGCATTTACGCCTTCTCATTTTCACATTGTACGACAACCCGAACTAGATCGGGTTCCGAACAATCGAGAATGGCTTGCAGAGCATCCACAGTTCGCTCGAGCGCTCCTTGATGCCGCCGCACCACGCGTTGAGCTCTCGCACCACGCTCCCTGCCGGGCTCCGTATTCGCCAATTGCTCGAGTATCCAGGGGAGGATGTCATCCAGTCGCTGCAAGCGAGTCGCCGCGCCCTCGAGCAACAGCAATTCACTGATGTCGCGAAAGTTCTGAGTGTTTGGTCCAAATGCAAGGTTAGTGCCATAAGCGGCCGGCTCCAACATATTTTGACCTCCTCGATCTCCAAAACTTCCGCCCACAATCGCGACGTCCGCCAGCCCCCACCACCAGCGCAACTCGCCAATCGTATCAACCAATAGAACCCGCCAATCTCTCGCAAAAATCGAGCCGCCACTTTCTGCACTCGTTGCTCCACCAATCAAGCTGCGCCTTACCGGTTCCGTTCCCAACTCTCGCAACTCTCGATAAACACTTGCAAAGCGTTCTTGATGGCGAGGCACAACGATCAGACGCAAGTGAGGCCACTCTTCGCGCAGCTTCATGAACGCCCGAGCCGCAACCAATTCTTCGGGTGCCTGTGTGCTGCCGACGATCCAAACGACATGATGTTCTTCAAACCCCACGAGGTTCCGAAGCTGTTCGACCGGTTCACTGCGACGA